>NZ_RAVY01000358.1:0-3587 GCF_003611625.1 Corallococcus sp. CA054B | reverse complement strand
CTCCACCGCCCTGCTGCCGCAGCACCTCCACCGCACGCGCCAGCTCCTCCAGCACCGGCGCCTCGAAGAGCAGCGTGATGGGCACCCGCACCCCCAGCTCCCTGCGGATGGCCGACACCACCTGCACGGCGCTCAGCGAGTGTCCCCCCAGGTCGAAGAAGTTGTCCCGCAGTCCGATCCGCGCTCGCCTCAGCACCTGCTGCCAGATTCCAGCCAGTGCCTTCTCGATGGGCCCGCGAGGCGCGACGTAGGAATCATCGCGGCCCTGCTCGAGGTCATCTTCCGCTTCGGGGAAGGCCTTCCAGTGGATCCGCCCATGGGCCGTCAGCGGCAGGCTGCCCATGAACACATAGGCGGCCGGGAGCATGTATTCCGCCAGCGTGCTCCTGAGCCCGGCGTTGATTCGGGCCACCATCGCTTTTCGCGCTTCGCGGTGCTCCACCTCCGTCGCGAAAGGCTCCCGCAGGACGACGTAGGCCACGAGGCGGGATCCCCCCTGACGCGTTGGAGCCATGACCACCACGGCGTCATGGACGACCTCCAACCTGAGCAGCCGCGACGCGACGAAGCCGCGATCGACCCGGCGGTCCCCATCCCCTCCGCGCTCCCGAGCGGAGCCGACCAGCTCAAGGGACCCTTCCGGCAGCCAGCGGACGAGGTCTCCCGTCCTGAACACCCACCCATTCCCATGCTGACTCCCGAAGGGGGCGGGGACGAAGCCAGGGTTCGCCGCCGCACTTGCGAAGGAGCGGCTGGCGAGCTGTTCCCCGCCGACGTACAGCTCCCCTGGCACGCCCACAGGAGCCAGGCTGCCGTTTGACTGCACCACGTAGAGCAGCGTCCGCGCGGAGGGCCCACGGATGGGCATCCTCTCGTGGGAGCGCGGTGCATCCGACGGCTCGGCACCGTCCCCGTTCGCGTCGAGCGCGCACTCGAACGAGCACACCCCCAGGCCCGTCTCCTTCGTGCCAAAGAGGTTGATCAGCCGCAGCGAAAGGCCACCAGCACGCGCCAGCGCCCCGAGACGTCGGGCCAGGGTGACCGGCAAGGTGTCGCCCCCGCAGAAGATGAGGCGGAGGGTGTCCAGCGCATGGACCCGGTCACCCTCTCGCTCCAGGAGGCCCACCCACGCCGAGAGCTCCGCGGGAACCGTATACAGGACGCGGATCAAGTCCCGCTTCACCTGATCGAGGAGGGCGGAGGGCGCGCGTTCGGCACCGGGAGCTAGCACGCTCAAGCTTCCCCCGCTGAACATCCACTGGAACAGCTCCGCGACCGACAGGTCGAAGGAGGGCGGCGCCTTCAGCAGGAACCGGGCATCCACTCCCGCCAGGTACTGTTCGTGGCACTCAGCCATCCGGCGGGCCACGGCCCCATGCTGGAAGGCGACCGCGCGCGGCGCCCCGCCAGCCTCGGATGCGAAGAGCACGTAGGCCAGGCACTCGGAGGTCAGCCCTACGTCCCCCAGGTCATGGGACTCCTGTCGCTCAAGGACGGCGGTGTCGCCGCTCGCGTCAGGGTGGGGGTCCAGAAGGAGAAGCTCCTGGTCATCGACCGGCAGGCCTTCGACAAGGCGCGACTCGGTCAGCAGGAACCGCACCTTCGACTCGTACAGGACGTCGTAGATCGCCTCGGCCGAGGCGTCGGGGTCGATCGGCACATAGGCGCCGCCCGCTTTCAGGATGCCGAGGACACCGGACACCCACGCATTGGAGCGCCCGACGCAGAGTCCCACGAGGGAGTTCGGTCCCACCCCCGAAGCACGCAGGTGACGGGCGATCTGGTTGGCCCGACCGTTGAGCGCGCGGTAGCTGACGCGCTCGTCGCCATGAACCAGGGCGACCGCCTCCGGGTGCGCCCGGACGCGCTGCTCGAACACGCGAGGCAGCAGCTCGACGTCCATCGCGATGAAGGCCTCGGGCCGGCTCCTCGCCAGGAGCTCCTGCTCCTCCCGCGGGGTGAGCAACGGCAGGTCATCAATGAAGGCCCCGGGCTCGCGACAGGCCGCGTCCAGCACCACCTCCAGGTGCCCCAGCAGCCCCCGGGCGAACGACTCGCTGAACAGCGCCGTCGCATACTCGATGAACCCAGACAGCCCGGCGCTCGTCTCCGCGACATCGAGGGTGAGCTCGAACTTCGAGGTGCCGTTGTGGACCGGCACCTGGAAGGCCGTCACCCCGGGCAGCTCCAGCGCGGAGTGAGGCGTGTTGTGGAAGTTGAGCACCACCTGCGCGAGCGGAGAGCGGACCGTGTCCCTTGCGAGCTGCAGCTCCTCCACGATCTTCTCGAAGGGCACCTCCTGGTGCGCGTACGCCTCGACCGCGGTCTTCCGGACTCGCGCCAGCAGGTCGCGGAAGCGGGGGTTGCCGGCGACGTCCACCCGCATCACCAGCGTGTTGACGAACAGGCCAATCAACCCCTCCGTCTGGACGTGACTCCGATTCGCCACCGGAGCGCCGACGCAGATGTCCTCCTGACCGGAGTAGCGCTGCAGAACCACGGCCCATGCGGCGAGCAGCACCATGTACAGCGTGGTGTCCGTCTCAACGGACAAGCGCTTCAACCGCTCGGTGAGGGATTGAGGAAGGGTGAAGTTCACCACGGCGCCGGCGAAGTCCTGGATGGGCGGCCGGGGGAAGGTCGTCGGAAGCAGGAGGGGCTGGGCCCCCGCCAGCTGATGTCTCCAGTACCGCAGGTGCTCCGCGAGCACTGCGTCCTGGAAGTAGGCGCGCTCCCAGCGGGAATATTCGCGGTAGGAGATCTCCAGGGCAGGCAGCGGCGTGTCCTCGCCTCGCAGGGACGCGGCGTAGCACGCGGCCAGCTCACGGAAGAAGACCGACTGAGACCAGCCATCGAAGGCGATGTGATGGATGGTGGCGAAGAGGGCGTGGTTCCGGGAATCGAACCGGTAGAGGTGGGCCTGGATCATCAGGTCCCGCTCCAGGTCGAACGGCGTCTGGAACGCGGCCTTCATTGCCCGCGAGAGCTCGCCCTCGTCGCGCAGGGACGTCAGGGGCAGTTGGAACCGCGCCTCCGACCCCACCACCTGGGACAGCACGCCGCCCTTCTCCACGAAGTTCGTCCGCAGGGGCTCGTGGCGAACAATGAGCGCGCGGAGGGCTCGCTCCAGCGCCGCGACATCGAGCTCACCCGTCAGCCGGACGAGTCCAGGCGTGTTGTAGGGCACACCCTTGACGAAGTTGTGCAGGAACCACATCCGCTCCTGCGCGAATGACAGCACCGCCTCCGCGCTCTCCGCGGGAGCGGGCGAGATCTCCCACTGGGGACGCGCGTCCAGACCTTCGATCAGCTCACAGAGCTGATGGATGGTGGGACGCTGGAACAAGGAGGCGATCGAGATCTGGATGCCGAGTTCCCTGGCGATCTTGGAGACCACCTGGGATGCGAGCAGCGAGTGCCCGCCGAGGTCGAAGAAGTTGTCGTGCACGCCGATGTGCTGGAGGCCCAGCACGTCGCTGAAGATGGCGGCCAGCCTTCGCTCCAGCTCGGTGCGCGGCGCGACGTACGCCTCGCGGCTGCCGGAGAGGTCCGGCGCCGGGAGCCCTCGCCGGTCGAGCTTGCCATTG
>NZ_RAVY01000357.1:0-3604 GCF_003611625.1 Corallococcus sp. CA054B | reverse complement strand
GGAAGGAGAGGGGACGGGCCGCGGATGGGGGCAGGTCGTCCATGACGACGCCCGGGGCCGGAGGGCGCTCCATCGCGGGGGCCGCGGCGCCGCCATTGCGCAGGAAGGACAGCGGGCGCGCGGCGGACGGAGGCAGGTCGTCCATCACCACCGGCGCGGGAGGCACGGCGGCGGGAGAAGGAACGGGGCCGCCCGCGCCACCGCCATTGCGAAGGAAGGAGAGGGGACGGGCCGCCGCGGGAGACAGGCCCTCCATCAGCGCGGCCGGCGGCGTCCGGGTGGCCACGGCGGACGCACCGGCAGGAGCCGGCTCACCGCGTGATGCAGAGGGCGCTGGAGCGCGCGTGTCCTCGAAGGGCCGGACGGTGGCCCCCGCATGCGTGGACGGGCCCTGCGCATCGAACGGACGTGGCGTTGCCCCTGCGTACGCGGACGGGCCCTGCGGGTCCGCCATGCGCGGCGGGGCCGCCGGCGACGCGGATGCGGACGGAGGCACTGGACGTGACGAGGACTCCGCGGGCGCGGACGGACTCTGCGCATCGAACGGACGCGGCATGGCGCCCGTCTGCGCGGACGCACCCGGACCTTCGACAGGGCGCGGAGCTGCCGCTACGGGCGCGCGGACTTCGGCCTGGACCTCAGACGCGAAAGTTCGCGGGACCGGAGCGACCTCCTGGCGCTCCGGTCGTGTTCTTCGCGCCTTCCGCGCCAAGGCCCGCTGACAGCCGCTCCACGCGGGCCAGCAGGTCGGGAATCGAACCGGCCGGGGACAGCTGGATGGCCTTGAGCAGCGCCATCTCCAGCGCCAGCCGGGGCTGCGCCGCTCGCGACACGTCCCAGATGCAGCCGTGCACGATGTCGAACAGCCGCGACAGCTGCGCCGTGTCCGCTTCCTTCGCCAGCGCCACGAGCGCCTTCTGCTCGGACTCCGCCAGCTCCGCGGGCGCCTCACCCAGCGACTTCGTCACGAAGAGGTGCCGCAGCTGCAGCGCCAGCTCCTCCGCCAGCCGCTTCAGGTCCAGGCCCCGGTTGAACACTTCATCCACGCGGCCCAGCACGCGCTTCGCGTCCTTGCGGACCAGCGCCTCCGCGAAGTCCTGCACCACCGTGCGGTCGATGGCGCCCATCGCCTCCGCGACGGCCTCGTCCGTGGGGTTGGGACCGCATGACGCCAGAATCTGATCCAACAGGCTCAGCGCGTCGCGCATGCCGCCTTCGGACTGACGCACCACCAGCGACAGCGACTGCTCGGAGATGCCCGCGCCTTCCGCCTGGCAGATCTCCTTCAGGCGCTGGAGCATCCGCGCCGCGGAGATGCGCCGGAAGTTGTGGCGCTGGCAGCGCGACAGGATGGTGTCCGGGAGCTTGTGTGCCTCCGTCGTCGCGAAGATGAACTTCACGTGACCGGGCGGCTCCTCCAGCGTCTTCAGCAGCGCGTTGAACGCCGCGCCAGAGAGCATGTGGACTTCGTCGATGATGTAGATCTTGTGGCGGTCGCGCTGCGGCAGGTACTTCGCGTTCTCGCGAATCTCGCGGACGTTCTCGACGCCGTTGTTGGACGCACCGTCGATCTCCGCCACGTCCACGCTGGTGCCGGTGGTGATTTCGGTGCACGCCCGGCAGGTGCCGCACGGGGTCGCCGTGGGGCCCTGCTCACAGTTGAGCGCCTTGGCGAGCAGGCGGGCGGCCGTCGTCTTGCCCACCCCTCGAGGACCGCAGAACAGGTACGCGTGCGCGACCCGGTCCATCTTGATGGCGTTCCCGATGGTCCGGACCACGTGCTCCTGGCCGGTCATGTCATCGAACTTCTGCGGGCGCCATTTGCGGGCGAGGACGAGGTAGCTCATGGGGACAACCATCTAAACACGGCGGGCAAAAGGATCCATGGAACGTCCATTCCGCCCGCCGTGAGACGCACTCCGTGTCAGCGTCCGAGCGCCTGTAGCACCACGTTGGCCGCGTTGTGGCCCGCCGCGCCGATGACACTTCCCGCCGGATGGCAGCCCGCGCTGCAGAAGTAGAGCCCCTGCACCGGCGTCTCATAGGGCAGCCGGTCGGTGAACCCGCGCTTGTTGTCCACATGATGGATGTGGCCGCGGGTGATGCCGAAGTGGGACTCAATCTTCGGCGGCGTGAGCGCGAAGTACTCCTGCACCAGGTCGCTGGTGCCGGGCGCGAAGCGGTCGCAGATGGACAGGAGGTGCTTCACGTAGCGCGCCTCCTCCTTCTCCCAGGTGGTGCCCTCCAGCTTCTCCGGCACCCACTCCACGAAGAGGGCGGAGTTGTGGTGGCCTTCCGCGTCCTTCAGGGACGGATCCACCGTGGTGTGCACGTACCACTCGATGGAGGGGAACTCCGCCAGCCGGCCCGCCTTCGCCTCCTTGTAGCCGTGCGCCAGCGCCCCCAGCACGTCATCCTCCTGGGGCAGCAGGTGGATGGTGGGCCCGAACTGGCCCCGGTCCTCCGGCAGGCAGGTGAAGGTGGGCAGGGACTTGAGGCACAGGTTCACCTTCAGCGTGGTGCCCGGCGCGGACAGCCCGTCCACCATGCTTCGGTACTCCTTGTTCATCGCCTCCGAGTCCACCAGCTTCAGCGTGCGGAAGGGATCCGCGTTGGAGACCACGACCTTCGCGGACAGCTCCTCGCCATTCTCCAGCACCACGCCCTTCACCACGCCGCTGTCCACGCGCACCGACGCCACCTTCGCGTTCGTGCGCAGCTGGGCGCCGTGCTTGCGCGCCAGCGCCGCGATGCGCTGGGTGACGGTGCCCATGCCGCCTTCGACAATCATCCACGTGCCGCCGCTGCCCGGCAGCCGGCAGAGGTTGTGCACCAGCAGGTTCATGCCCGTGCCCGGCGTGTCGTAGCCGCCGTCCAGGCCGGAGAACGCGTCGGTGACGGCGTACATCGCCTTCACGAAGTCGGACTTGTAGCCGAAGCGCTCCAGGTACTCGCGCGCCGTGCCGCGACACAGATGGATGAAGTGCTGGCGCAGGGCAGGGCGCACGTACCGCTCCGCCGTCTCCTCCAGCGGCCGGGGCGGCAGCAGCCATGCGGGCGCCAGGTCCTCGCGCAGCGCCGCCAGCTCCGTGTTCATGGCGACGTGGGCGTTCCAGTCCGCCTCGGAGAAGAACTCGCGGAACTGCCGCTCCAACTCCCGCTCATCCGAGCCGAAGAGCAGGTAGCGCTTGTCCATCGTGGGCAGGAAGTAGTGCGGGTCGCGGCGCTTGAGGGGCAGCTCCAACTGGAGCTCCTGGAGCAGCTCCGGCGGCATCAGCCCCAGGAGGTACGCGCCGGTGGAGACGCCCAGCTTCGGGGCCGTGCGGAACGGGTACTCCGTCTTGCACGCGCCGCCCACCTGGTCCTTCTCTTCCAGCACGGTGACCGACAGGCCCCGGCGCGCGAGCATCGCCGCCGCGACAAGTCCGTTGTGGCCCGCGCCCACCACGATGACGTCTGGCATGTCTTCCTCCTTGGGGAAAAGGCCGTTCCTACCCGAGCCCTGGCCTCCCCGACAAACACCGTGCGTCTTGCGCTGGACGTCAGGGCCGGAAAGAGTCGCGCCCGCCACGTGAACGCCCCCACCTCCGACGCGCCTCCGGCC
>NZ_RAVY01000356.1:0-3644 GCF_003611625.1 Corallococcus sp. CA054B | reverse complement strand
GGCGGGTGGCCAGGCTGGGTGCTGCTTCTGGGGCTGTGGGCTGCGTGCGGCCAGACGCTGCCGGAGGACACCGTCTCTTCCAGGTTGGCCTGGCGGCCCCCGCCCCTCTGCATGCCCATGACGTGTGAGTCCCAGGGGCTGGACTGCGGCTACGCCATCGACGGGTGCGGCGGCACGCTCCAGTGTGGCGAGTGCGCCGGAGACCAGGCCTGCGGCGGGGGTGGCGTGCCCAACGTCTGCGGCCCCCAGCCCTGTGTCCCCAGCACCTGCGAGGCGCGGGGCGCCACCTGCGGGCCGCTCTCGGACGGCTGCGGCGGCGTGCTCGACTGCGGCACGTGCGCGACCCCGGAGGTCTGCGGAGGCGCCGGCGTGCCCAACGCCTGCGGCCCCCCGGCCTGCGTCCCCAGCACCTGCGAGGCGTCGGGAAAGAACTGCGGCCAGGTCCCGGATGGCTGCGGCAGGGTGCTCGACTGCGGCGCGTGCGGGCCGGACGAGACGTGCGGCGGAGGCGGCACCGCCAACGTGTGCGGCCGCGCGCCGTGCGTCCCCACCACCTGCGGGGCGCTGGGCAAGAACTGCGGCGCCGTGTCCGACGGCTGCGGCGGGGTGCTCGACTGCGGTACGTGCGGCGAGGGGCTCACCTGCGGCGCGGGCGGCGTGGCCAACGTCTGCGCGGCCCCGCTGTGCCAGGCGGCCACCTGCGCCGCGCTGGGGAAGAGCTGCGGCGAGGTGCTGGACGGCTGCGGCGGCGTCCTGGAGTGCGGCGCCTGCGCGGCCGACGCGACGTGCGGCGGCGCGGGCGAGGCCAACGTCTGCGGCGCCGGCACCTGCGTGCCCACGACCTGCGCGGCCCTGGGCGTGAACTGCGGCCGCGTGTCCGACGGCTGCGGCGCGGTGCTGGAGTGCGGAGGCTGCCTCGCGTCCGAGACCTGCGGCGGCGCGGGCACGCCCAACGTCTGCGGCAGGGCCGCGTGCACGCCGGCCACCTGCGAGGCCCTGGGCAAGGACTGCGGCCGGGTCGCGGACGGCTGCGGCGGGACACTCGAGTGCGGCGCGTGCGGCGAGGGGCTCACCTGTGGCGCGGGCGGCGTGCCCAACGTCTGCGCGGTCCCGGGATGCCGGCCGGCCACCTGCGGCTTTCTGGGGGCGACGTGCGGCGCGGTGGCGGATGGCTGCGGCGGCACGCTCGACTGCGGCGCATGCACGGCGCCGGAGACCTGCGGCGGCACGGGCGTGCCCCACGTCTGCGCGCCTCCGGAGCCCGTGTGCGTGGACCGGGATTTGGGCAGCGCGCTGCCGGTGTCGCTGAAGGGCTCCACCGTGGAGGCCCGGGACGACCATGCCGCCTCGTGTGGAGGCGCGGGGGCTCCGGACCGGGGCTACCTGTGGACGGCGCCCCGGACGGGCACCTTCACCTTCGACACGGCCCGCTCGGCGATACGGTCCGTCATCGCCGTGTACGCGGACGGCTGCGGCGGCGAGGAGCTGGCGTGCGCCACGGGCGGCATCAGCTACGGCGGCGGATCCCGGGTGGCGGTGACGCTGACGCAGGGCCAGCGGGTCCTGGTGACGGTGGACGCCGTGGCCGGCGGGTCCTTCACGCAAGGCGCCTTCGAGCTGCACATCGACGAGCTGCGCGCCACCGAGGCCGGCGCCTGCTTCGACGGCATGGACAACGACGGGGACCGCTGGGTGGACTGCGCGGACACCGAGTGCCGCGACGAGCCCCGCTGCAAGGGCCAGGGCTGCGCCCACCACGACCTGGGCAGCGCCCTGCCCGTCACCTTCCAGGGCGAGACGGCCCTCTCCGGCGACGGCTTCCAGGGCACCTGCGGCGCGCTGCTCCAGCAGGACCGCGCCCACCTGTGGACGGCGCCGAAGGCCGGCACCTTCGTCTTCGACACCTCGCCCGGCAACGACCCGGACGCGGGCGGCCACGCCCTGTACCTCCTCACCGGCTGCCGGGGCACGGAGCTGGGCTGCTCCGCGCACCCACACCCCACCACCAAGGCCGCCCCGGCGCTGAAGCTCACCCTGGCCCAGGGGCAGTCCGCGCTGGTGGTGGTGGACGGCATGGCCCGGCCGGACCGGGACACCCCCATCCGCTACACCCTCCACGTCACCGAATGGGTCCCGTCCGAGGCCGGCCACTGCCACGACGGCGCGGACAACGACGCGGATGGCCGGGCCGACGACGCGGACCCCGACTGCCGCTGACGCTGACGCTGCGTGCCACAACCGGTGTCCCGCACCCACCTTTTCAGCACATGTGAGGTGCTACGCAACTGATCGACAGCTGCTGCGATAATCCCCTCAAGACGTCAGCAGCCCTTCCAAACCATTCCTCGAACTCCGACGAGTGAGCCCCACATGAGCCTCATCAACCGCGCCCGCAGTGCCGTCTCCAACACCATCCGCCAGGTCCAGCAGGACCCCATCAAGGCGGCGAAGGACATCGGGACGCAGGCGAAGAAGGGCTACGACACCTTCAACAAGGTGAAGACGGCCGTGAAGGACGGCTTCGACAACGTCAAGAGCCTGAAGACGGACGGCTTCAAGGCGACGCTGAAGGGCAACGTCGACAAGCTGGTCTCCAAGGCCACGGACCCGAAGACCAAGCTCGACCTCAAGGGCAAGCTGGGCATCGCGGGCGGCGCCGTGGGCACCGTCACCAACGCCGCGAAGCTGGTGGGCCAGGCCGGCACGGCCATCTCCGACGTGCGCAACGCCGTGCGCTCCGGCTCCAGCGAGGACTGGAACAAGGCGCTGGGCTCCGTCGCCACCGCCGGCAAGACGGCGGTCAGCACCGTCAAGGGCGGCCTGGAACTGGCCCGCGACGTGAACAAGTTCGGCAGCGCGTACAAGGCCGCCAGCGGCGCCTTCAAGGCCGCGGTCCCGGGCGCCGGCCCCAAGCTGGCCCGCGCCGCCGCCGGTGCCGCCGCCAAGGCCGCCTTCGAGGGTGGCGCTTCCTCCGCCATCAAGAACGGCGTGCGCTCCGCCCTGAAGACCGCCGTCAGCGAGTCCGGCGTGGCCCTGAAGGCCGCCACGGGCACGGCGTCCCGCGCCGCCGCCCGCGCCGCGCTGTCCGAGGGTGGCAAGGCCGCCGCCAAGGCCGGTGCGACCGCCGCCGCCAAGGCCGCCGGGGGCACCCTGGCCAAGGCCGCCGGCCGCTTCGCCCCGGGCGCGAACATCGCCATCGCCGCCTTCGACACGGCGAACGCGATCTCCACCCTGCGCGACCCGAACGCCAGCACCACCAAGAAGGTCACGGGCGTCATCACCGCCGTGGGCTCCATCGCCGCCGCCACCAACATCCCGGTGGTCAGCCAGGTGGGCGCCGCCGTCTCCGCCGTCTCCAGCTTCGTTGGCGGCCTGTTCGGCTAAGCCGGTGAAGTGACGCGGTAACCGCAGGGCCCCGGGCGGCGAACGCCCGGGGATGTCCCCGGGGGGGCGTTTTCTGGTAGGCACCGTGACCGTGTGAGACGCGTACGTTTCAATCCCCTCTGGGACCACGGTCGCTACCTGCCAGGAGGCCCTCCGGTGGCCACGAAGAAGAACCCTCCCGCGAAGCCGTCAGCCGCCCCCGCCGCCAAGGCGTCCGGCCCGTCTTCCACCCCGGCGAAGCCGGCGAAGTCCGCCGCCGC
>NZ_RAVY01000355.1:0-3761 GCF_003611625.1 Corallococcus sp. CA054B | reverse complement strand
ATCCCGCCCAGGTCCCGCTTCTGCCCGAAGACGTGGGGGTTGCAGAAGACGTAGCCCCCGGTGAGCTCCGCGTAGAAGTGCACGTACTTGTAGCCCACCGCGAAGCCCACCGTGGAGCCCACGAAGTGGCTGTTCACCGTGGACGGCAGGCTCGCGTCGAAGCCAGTCACCGGCTTGCCCTGCTGGGAGAAGTCCACCAGCTGGGCGTCCAGCCGGGTGTGGCTGAAGACGTACTTGGGGGCGCCGTAGAGCTTGAACACGTCGCCGTACTCGGCGCTCAGGTACAGCGGCACCTCCACGTCGGTGCGGCTGAAGTCCCCCAGCTGGACGACCTCCAGGACGTCCATCACCGCCCCGGAGAACAGGTACTTGGACACCCCCAGCCCCAGCGCCAGGTCATACGAGCGGCGCGGCCCCGGCCCGCCGTGGGCCAGGCGCACCTTGCCGTCGAAGCGCAGCGCGTTGCCGTTGTAGCGCCCGCCCACGTCGAACCCGTCCAACAGCCCCACCCGCACCATCAGCTCCGGGTTCACCCCCGGCGGGGCCAACGCCAGCGCCAGGCCCGCCGTCAGCAGGCGCTGCTGGTCCTCCTCCGTGAGGGCGTAGGGCCGGTCCTCCTCGATGGCCCGCTTCGCCTCCAGCCCCTGGTCGATGCCCACGTCCACCACCGACGCCAGCGTCCCCACCGGGACGAAGACGCCCATGCTGCCCGTCACCTGCACCTGCCCCGGTGCGAGCGTCTTCGCCGTCTGCATGGTGGACAACGGGGTCGCGCACCCCACGGCGAGGCCGGCGAGCCCCAAAAGGATCAGGGCGGGAAGGATTCTCATGGGGTTGCAGGTTAAGCCCATTTCCGGCGCGAACGCTTCATTCCGCGCGTCCGCGTGGTAAGGGGGCTGTCGTGCGAATCAAGCAAAAACCCGAGGACTTCTCCGTGAAGGAGTCCTACCGCTTCGACGAGGTCGAGAGCGGCAAGCATCGCGTCTACCTGATGGACAAGCAGAAGCTGTCCACCTTTGACGCGGTGAACCGAATCCGTGACGCGTTCGGTCTGAAGCCCGGCGCCATCAGCTACTGCGGCCTGAAGGACAAGCAGGGCCGCACCGAGCAGATCATCGCCGTGGACGGCGCGGACGTGGACATGCAGGAGCCCGACCTGCGCCTGAAGTTCCTGGGCCGGACGGACAAGCCGCTGTCCGCTAGGAACATCACCTCCAACCGCTTCTCCGTCACCGTGCGCGCCCTCACGCGCGATTCGCTGGCGCCGCTGAACCTGGCCGCCGCGGAGGTGAACCGGCTGGGCGTGGTGAACTACTTCGACAGCCAGCGCTTCGGCGCGATCAAGCATGGCCAGGGCTTCATCGCCAAGGACCTCATCCGGGGCGACTTCGAGGCCGCGCTGCACAACTACTTCGCCCGCCCCTCGGATCTGGACCGTACCGAGGACGCCAAGGTGAAGGGCTTCTGGCGCGACAACTGGGGCCGCTGGGACGCGCGCGTGCCCTTCGAGGGCGCGAAGAAGTACCACCGCATCCTGCGCAGCCTGCGTGAGCACCCGGGCGACTGGCTCCGCGCGTTCCTGCAGATCGACTCGGACTACCGGGCGATGATCCTCTTCGAGTACCAGAGCTTCCTCTGGAACGAGGGCGTCCGGCGCTACCTCCAGCTGATGCTGCCGCGCGAAGCCATGTTCCCCATGCGCTACCAGGCCGGCACGCTGCTGCACTTCCGGGACGCGACCCCGGACGTGCTGCACATCCTGCGCGAGAAGACCTTCCCGCTCGTGGGGCCGGACTCCACCTTCGAGGATCCGAAGGTGGCGGAGGCCATGACCTGGGTGCTGGGCAAGGAGAAGCTCAAGCTCCCCGACCTGCGCATCAAGGGCGCCGAGCGGATGCTCTACTTCAAGGAGGAGCAGCGCCCGCTGGTGATGTTCCCGCACAAGCTCGTCGTGGGCCGCACGCAGAACGACGACGTGAACCGCGGCGACATCAAGGTCAACGTGGCCTTCACGCTGCCCCCGGGCGCGTACGCCACGCTGGTGATCAAGCGCCTGTTCCACTTCGAGTACACGGAGGACTCGAAGGAGGACATCCGCACCTCGCAGCGCCCGCGCCTGGTCACCACCGAGCGCGAGGAGGAGCGGGTGCAAGAGGCCCGGAGCGCCGCGCGTGCCTCCGAAGGCCCTTCGCGCCACCGCGCGCTCGCGGACCGCGCCACCAGCCGCACCTCGCGTCCGGCCTCGTCCGAGCGCCCCGCCCGTCCGGGCGCCACCAGCCGCGACGGCCGCGCCGCGCCGTCCGCCAAGGACGCTCGTCCGCCGAGCCGTATCGGCCGGCCGGCCCGCGCGCCCCGTGAAGCGCTCCCGGACCTGGATGAGGTCCGGGCCGCCCCCCCGCCTGCTCCGGAGCCAGAGATCCCGCTGGGCTTCCGGGCGAAGCAGAAAGAGCGCAAGCAGGCGAAGGCCGAAAGCCGGGCGGAAAAGGCCGAAAAGCAGCGCCTGGCTGCCGCCAAGTCCGCGAAAAAACAGAAGCGGAAGTGATGTTCGAGGGCAGCGCAATGGCCTTTCGCCGCGCCCGTAATCCAGGGCGTGAACGCTCTTGCCCTCGACTCGCTCCCCATGGCCATCGGAATGCTGATGGCTGAGGACGCCGCCCCGCTCCCCTGGAAGGCGGACGTGCAGGCCGCCCGCAAGGGGGACCCGTCCGCATTCGAAGCGCTCGTTCGCAGCGTGCAGCGCCCGGTGTACGGCCTGGCGCTGCGCCTGTTGCAGAGCGAGGCGGAGGCCGCCGAGGTCGCGCAGGAAGCCCTCCTTCGCGCGTACCAGAACCTCCACCGCTACGACGACGCGCGCCCGTTCGACCTCTGGGTGCTCGCCATCACGCGCAACCTCTGCCTGGACCTGCTCCGCCGCCGCACCAAGGTGCGCACGGAGGAGCTGGAGCCCATGAAGGAGGTGCTCCCCAGCAACGAGGCGTCCCAGGAGGACGGGGCCATCGCGCGCGAGGAGCGGCAGTCCCTGGAGGCCGCCATGGAGACGCTCTCCGTGGACGACCGTGAGGTGCTGGCCCTCTATTACGTCCAGAAGCGCACCACGAAGGAGATCGCGCAGATCATGGGCTGCGCGCCCGGGACCATCATGGCCCGCCTGTTCCGCGCCCGTGAGAAGCTTCGCAAGAAGATGGCGCCCGCCGAGGAGGAGACGCGATGAGCCCCACCCCCTGCCCCGACCTGGAGGTCCTCTTCGCGGAGCTGGAGGCCGGTGAGGGCCCCGCCCTGGATCACGCCGCGGAGTGCGAGGCGTGCGCCGCCCTGATGGAGGACCACCGCCTGCTGGAGAACGACCTGTTCCGGCTCGCGGATCCGCTGCCGCCTCCGTCGCTGGTCGTGAACGTGATGGCCCGCGTCGCGGAGAGCCCCGTCCCCCAGCGCCGCGAGGTGTGGACGGGCCTGGCCATCCTGCTCACGTCCCTGGGCGTGGGTCTGGGCTTCCTGTTCACCAATGACAGGGCGCTCGGCCGCATGGGCACCGCGTTCGCGTCCAGCGTGCGTGACAGCCGTGCGTTCGTGGAAGGCCTGTTCAGCGGTGCGCACGCCCTGTGGAGCACCGCGGGGCTGGCGGTGGCCTGCATCGTCGCGTTCGTCGTGTTCACGTCGCTGTTCGGCCTGAAGCGCCTGGCCGGCTCCCCTCCGTCCCTCTCCGAAGCCTGAGCGTGACCATGAAGATCCTCCCCCGCCTGTTGCTTCCGACCCTCCTCCTC
>NZ_RAVY01000354.1:0-3785 GCF_003611625.1 Corallococcus sp. CA054B | reverse complement strand
CCGTGAGTGGACGCGGGGGCGCGAATGGGCGCGTGCGTCCAGCGGGAAAGGGGACGCATGGCGGCAGCTCCCAGGCGCGCGCGACAGGATGAGGGGTGGGGGCTCACGGCGAGCCTCCTGGTGGCGCTCGTCCTGCTGGTCCTGGCCGTGGTGGCGCTCCTGCTGACGCGTACCTCCGTGCGGTCTCGGGTGATGGAGCGCTCGATAGACCTGCAGGAGGTGGGGCTCCTGGGGCGGGCCTTCAGCGACAAGGTGTCCCTGGCCAACAGCGCGCTGCTGGCGGGCGGGCAGTCGCTCTCCCGGGACACGGCGCAGGCACGGCGGCGCTTCCTGGCCGCCGCGGAACGGCTGGCCGCGCGGCTGGATACCGCCGAGGACGAGGAGCTGGTGTGGGAGGTGCGCGCCGCGGAGCAGGCGCACGAAGAGGCCCTGCGCGCGCTCGGGGACACCCCCACGCCCCAGGAGCAGAAGCTGGCGCGCGAGCGGCTCGCCCGGTCCCATGGGCGGGTGCGCGAGGCGCAGGCCCAACTGGAGCGCAAGGTGCAGGAGCGGCTGGACGCGGAGAACCAGTCCTCGGTGCGGGTGGACTGGTGGGAGACGGCGCTGCTGCTGCTGGCCTCCCTGCTGGGGCTGACGGTGGCGGGGGTGCTGGCGTGGGTGCTCCACCGCCGGCTCCACCCGCTCCGGCGCGAGGCGGCGGCCAGCGCGCACCGCTTCCAGGCGCTGGTGGAGGGCGTGCGCGACTACGCCCTGGTGCTGTTGGACACGCGCGGGCGTGTGGCGAGCTGGAACCCGGGCGCCGAGCGCATCAAGGGCTGGAGCGAGGAGGAGATCCAGGGCCGGCCCACCTCCGTCTTCTACACCTCCGAGGATGCGGCGGCGGGCAGGCCGGAGCGGGACCTGTCCCGGGCCCTCCAGGAGGGGCGGCTGCGCACGGAGGGCTGGCGGCAGCGCAAGGACGGCTCGCGCTTCTGGGCGGAGGTGTCCATCACCGCGCTGCGCGACGAGGACGGCGAGCCCCAGGGCTTCTCCGTGGTGACGCGCGACATCACCGAGCAGCGGCGCCAGGAGCGGGTGCAGGAGTTGCTCGCGGAGGCCGGTCGCGTCTTCCACCAGTCCCTGGACCCCGACCTGACGGCGGCGGAGGTGGCGCGGCTGCTGGTGCCGGAGGTGGCGGACGGCTGCATCCTCTACCTGCTCACGCCCGCGGGCGAGCTGCGGCCCCGGGCGGTCACGCACGTGCAACCCGAACGCGAGGCGAGCCTGTGGGAGGCCCTGCGGCGCTTTCCGCCCCGCTCCGGCATGCCTCCGGTCGTCTGGGACGTGATGCGCACCGGGCGCTCGCGGATGGACGTGGAGGTGGAGACGGACGACCTGGCGGCCTCCGCGGAGACCGAAGAGCACCGGCTGCTCATCGAGCGCGTCGCCATCGGTTCCTCCATGGTGGTGCCCCTGCGCGCGGGAACCGACACGCTGGGCGCCTTCGTGCTGCTGACGGCCCGGGGCCACCGCCGCTTCACGCAGGCGGACCAGGTGCTGGTGGAGGAGCTGGCGGGCCGTGCGGCGCTGGCCCTGGAGAACACGCGGCTCCTGCGCGAGGCGCGCGAGGCGGTGGACCTCATCGCCGTCACCGCGCACGACCTGGGCAATCCCTTGCAAGCGCTGCAATTGCTGCTCAACAAGGTGCAGCGCTCGCAGGCGGCCGGCCGCGACGAGGACGTGCGCAAGGGATTGGTGGTGGCGCGCGGTCAGGCGCAGCGGCTGGCACAGCTGCTCCACAACCTGCTGGACCTGTCGCGGCTGTCCTCCGGCAAGCGGCTGCTGGACGCGGCGCCCATGGACCTGGGGGAGCTGGCGCGCGAGGTGGTGGAGCGCTTCGCGGACGCCGCCGCGGAGGCGGGCTGCGACCTGCGGCTGGAGGTGGAGGAGGGGCAGGTGGGGCAGTGGGACCGCATCCGCCTGGACCGGGTGGTGACGAACCTCTTGTCCAACGCGCTGAAGTTCGGACGCGGCCACCCGGTGACGGTGTCGGTGTCCGCGCTGGACGCGGACCACTCGCGGCTGCGGGTGCGCGACGAGGGCGTGGGCATCGCGCCGGAGGCCCAGCGCCGCGTCTTCGAGCGCTTCGAGCGCGAGCGCGCCGCCCGGACGAAGGCCGGCTACGGGCTGGGGCTCTACATCGCCCGCCAGCTGGTGGAGGCGCACGGCGGCGTCATCCGCCTGGAGAGCGTGCCGGGGCGGGGCGCCACCTTCACGGTGGACCTGCCGCGCGTGCCCCGGCCCATGGAGGAGACGTCGGTGGCGGAGTCACCTCCCATCCCCCAGTGACGCCCGCTAGAGGTGCAGCGAAGGCACGGGGGCGACGAGGCCGGGCTGGATGGGGAAGTCCACGGGCAGCTTCTCGCGCTCCTCCAGCCGCTCGAACTCCAGCGAGTCGTGCGCGCAGAACACCGTCACCTGTTCGCCGTGGCGCTGCACCAGCTCACGCAGCCGGCGCAGGTTGTACCAGCGCATCCACCCGTCCTTCTGCATCAGCTTCTGGTAGGCGCGCAGGCCGGCGGTGCACCGGTAGCGGTCCAGGTCCATCTCGCCGTGGTAGAAGTACGCGTCGCCCGCGTGCAGCAGCCACCCTTCCCCGGTGTTGATGGCCACGCCCGTGTGTCCCAGCGTGTGGCCCACGAGCGGCACCAGCAGGATTTCTGGCGGCAGTCCGGTGAGCTCGCGCACGCAGTCGAAGCCGAACCAGCCCTCGCCCCGGTGGGGGACGTAGGTCTCCCAGCGCGTCTCCTTGGACCACTGCTGCGGGCGGAAGCGCGCGCGGTCCAGCCAGGACTTCTGCGCGGTGGCCACGCGGTACTCGTCCGCCAGCACGTGCACGCGCGCGTGGGGGAAGTCATCCAGGCCGCCCGCATGGTCGAAGTCCAGGTGCGTGAGGACGATGTCGTGCACGTCGCTGGCCTGGAAGCCCATGCGCTCCAGTTGGCGGATGGCGGTGGACTCCTCCGTCAGGGCGGGGCGGCAGAGCACGTCGCGGAACAGGCCGTTGAGCCGCACGCGGGGCGCGTACACGTCATTGAGGCCAAAGCCGGTGTCCACCAGCACCAGACCGCGCGGCGTCTCCAACGCCAGGCAGTGACAGGTGAGCGCCGCCGGGCCGGTGAAGCCGCGCCGCCCGTCCATGAGCCGCCGGCCGGGCGGGCACATCGTGGTGCAGTTGAGATGGTGGATGCGCATGGCGGCTCCGCTCCTGAGGAAAGGCGGTGGCCGTCCGGCGGCGGATGAACCGACGCGGGAAGCCCCCTTCCGTTCGTTCATGGCAAAAGTGCGCCGTGAACTCCGTGGGAGGAATCACCGCGCCCGGGCAGGACAGGGGCTCGCCCGCTCGGGGGGCGGCAGGACGCCGCTCAGGGAGCGGGAGACTGCCCGGCAGCTTCCCCTTCGAGCGATGGAGCCGACATCAGCACCAGCGCTTCCGAGTCGGTGACCGGACGGTGCTCGACGCCGCGGGGGACGATGAGCAATTCGCCCTCCTCCAGGTCCACGGTGCGCTCGCGCAACTCCACACGCAGGGTGCCCCGGGTGACGAAGAACAGGGTGTCGCCGGTGGCGTGCCGGCACCAGGGGCCGGTGCCCGTCAGCCGCACCATGTGCACGGGCTGACCGTGGAGCGTGCCCACGGGCCGGGTAATGCCAGGCGCCGGCAGGTCGGTGGAGGCGTGGGCCAGGTTCACCTTCTCCACGGGGGGAAGGGACGCGGAGGCCGGCGGGGCGCGGCGGCGCGAATC
>NZ_RAVY01000353.1:0-3752 GCF_003611625.1 Corallococcus sp. CA054B | reverse complement strand
CTCCACCACCGTCGCCCCAAGCCCCAGCCGCTCCGTCACCTGCGCGGCCAGCGCCTCCGGCTCCGGGCCCTCCAGCGTGAGGATGTCCCCGCCCATGCGCGCGGCGAGCGCCCGGGGCGTGTCGCACGCCACCAGCTTCCCGGCGTCCAGCACCGCCAGCCGGTCGCAGCCTTCCGCTTCATCCGCGCGGTGCGTGGTGAGCAGCACGGTGACGCCCTGCGCGTCACGTAAACGCTTGAGGTGCGTCCAGAAGGTGCGGAAGGCCGCCTCGTCCAGGCCCTGCGTGGGCTCGTCCATCAGCACCACGCGCGGCTGGTGCACCAGCGCCCGCGCCAGCTCCAGCCGCCGGCGCATGCCGCCCGACCAGGTGCCCACCTTCTCATCGCCCCGGTCCTGCAGGCCGATGAGCGACAGCATCGTCTCCACGCGCGCCTTCGCGTCCGCGCCCGTGAGGCCGTACAGCCGCGCGCCCAGCAGCAGGTTCTCCCGGGCGGTGAGCAGGTCGTCCAGGCTGCTCCTCTGGAAGATGATGCCCATCTGGCGCCGCAGCGCCGGGTCGCTCAGGGACAGCACCCTGCCCGCGAAGTGCACCTGCCCCGCGTCCGGCGCGAGCAGGCCCGCGAGCAGCTGGAAGGTGGTGGACTTGCCGGCGCCGTTGGGCCCCAGGAGGCCCAGGATTTCGCCCGGCTGCACGGACAGTGACAGCCCGTCCACGGCGGTGCGCCCGCCGAAGCGGCGCGTGAGCCCCTCGATGCGCAAGAGCGGCGGGGGCGGGGTCGGAACGGAGGTGTCAGGCATGCGAAGGGCGGCCTTGCACCCGGACGCCGCGAGGGGGTGCTAGCCGCGGGGGATGCGGTCCAGCGCCATCACGGCGAACAGGCCGGTGAGATACACGAGCGAATACACGAACGTCTGGCGAGCCCAGGGCTTTCCCAGGTGCTTGAAGAAGCCCCACGCCCCCAGGCCCAGGAAGCCCAGCCCCAGCACCACCGCCGCGGCCAGGTACCACGTGCCGGCGATGTGCAGCTGGAAGGGCAGGAGCGTCATGGGCACCAGCGCCACCAGGTACAGCACCACCTGCGCGCGGCCGGACTCGTCCCCGCGCTCCAGCGGAATGGATTTGAGGCCCGCGGCGGCGTACTCGTCCTTGCGGAACAGCGCGATGGCGATGAAGTGCGGCATCTGCCAGAGGAACATGATGGCGAACAGCGCGAAGCCGCCCGCGTCCACCTGGCCCGTCACCGCCGTCCAGCCCATGAGCGGCGGCAGCGCGCCGGGGATCGCGCCCACCAGCATCGCCGCGGACGTGCGGGCCTTGAGCGGCGTGTAGGCCAGCACGTAGCTGAGCAGCGCGATGAGCCCCAGCACGCCGGTGAGCAGGTTGGCGCCCATCACCAGCGCGGGCAGCGACACCGCCGCCAGGGACAGGCCGAACCACAGCGCCGTGCTGGGGTCCATGCGCCCGGCGGGCAGCGGCCGGTTGCGCGTGCGCGCCATGAACTGGTCGCTGTGGCGCTCCCAGTAGCAGTTGAACGCGTTCGCCGCGCCCACCGTCCCCGCCGTCGCCAGCAGCGTCACCAGCGCGCGCACCGGAGTGAAGTGCCCCGGGGCCATGAACATGCCGCCCGCCGCGGTGATGAGCACCAGCGACGACAGCCTCGGCTTCGTGAGGGAGATCAGGTCGGACGCGGTGGACGACTGGGACAGGGCACGCGCGCTCAAGCGGACTCCAGCAGGTAGTCCCTGGACCGCGGTCGCTTCCGGCTACGGTCAAGGGGGTGTGGGGTGGCCCCTCCCATACCGTCACCTGGGAGGGGTGGCAAGGCTGGGGCTCCCCGCCACATCAGCCTGCCTTGTCGCCCCCCGTCAAAAACGAAACGCCGCGAGGCCCCGGAAGCGGGCGTCGCGGCGCGTGGGGGACAGCGAAGGGCGGGGGTCAGTTCCCCGCGAGCCGCTGAGCGTCGGCGAGGAACTCGCCTTTGGGCTCGCGCCGCACGTACTCGGCCGCCAGCGTCTTGACCTTGCCCGACTGCTTGGCGTCCTTGGAGAGCAGCTGCGCGTAGAAGTAGTACACCGGCGAGTAGTTCTCGTCGGCCTGCAGCGCGCGCTGGTAGGTCTCGTCCGCCTTCGCCGCCTCACCCTTGCCCTGGTAGACGCGGCCCAGCTCCGTGAGCGCGTTGGCGACGCGGTCCGGCTGGCCGAAGAACTCCTGGCTGGCCTTCTCCAGTTGCTCCTTCGCCTTGTCCCAGTCCGAGCGCTCCCGGTAGATGGCGCCCATGGCGAGCCGGGCCTCCGGGTTCTTCGCCTTGGGGTCCTTCACCGCGCGCTGGTACTGCGCGAGCGCGTCCTCCAGCTTGTTCTGGCGGCGGTAGGCGTTGCCCAGCATCACCACCAGCTTGGGGCTGTCGCCCATCGTCTTGAGCGCGGTGACGAGCGCCTCGGAGGCCTCCTTCTCACCGCCCGGCTTGCCCATGAGGGCCTTGGCCAGCTCGACGTAGAACTGCGCGCGGCTGCCGTCCGCGCGGATGGCCTTGCGGATCTCCTCCGTGGCCGCGTCGAAGTTGCCCTCCGCCAGCAGGCGGCGGCCCTTGATGAGGTTCAGCTCCGGGTTCTGCTTGTCGAGCGCGAAGCCGGTCTCCTCCGCCTTCGTGACCTCCTGCTTCGCCTTGGCGGGATCCGCCGGCACGCCCGTGGCCTCGGTCAGCAGCTGCTGCTGGTCCGGCTTGAGCGTGGGCATGGCCAGCGCCACGCGGGCGATGAGCAGCGAGCGAGCGAGCTGCGCGGCGGCGAGCTGACGCGGGCTGGGCGGCGGCTCGGCCTCCAGCAGCTTCTTGATGTCCCGGCTGGCCACCGCGTAGTTCGGCGCGTCCTGCTCCAGCATCAAGAGCGAGCGGCCCAAGAGCGACTCCGGGTGGTCCTTCTCGTAGCGCAGGGCGAAGTCGTAGTTCTTCCAGGCGGTGTTGTCCTGGCCCAGCCGGCGGTACACCGCGCCCAGGCCCGCGTAGACGCGCGGATCATCCGGCGCCAGCGCCTGCGCGCGCTCCAGGCTGTCGCGCGCGCGCTCCAGGTCGCCCGCGTTCATCTGGATGAGGCCCAGCGTGAGGTACAGGAGCGAGGACGCCTTGTTCTGGTCGTTGAGCTCCTTGACCTGCGTCTCCAAGGAGGCCAGCGCGCCCTTGCCGTCACCGCTGTACGTCTTGATCAGCGCCTGCGCGGCGATGAGGTGGCTGGACAGCTCCTTGCCCTTCTGGGCCGCCGCCAGGTGCTCCTCGGCCTGCCGGCGCGCGTCGTCGCCGCCGCCGTGCTCACCCCAGCGGATGGCGTAGGCGTACGCCAGGTAACCGTGGGCCGCGGTGGAGTCCGGGTCCACCTCCAGCGCCAGGTCCGCCGCCGCGCACGCCTTCTTGTAGCTGTCGAACGAGTCGTGCTTCAGCTGCTCGGTCGCGGCGTCCAGGTTCTTCTTGAGCTCGCGGCCGCGCTTCTTGGCCTGCGCCGAGTAGAAGCCGTATCCACCCGCGAACAGCGGGATGAGGATGAGCAGGACCAGCGACAGCATCTTGCTGCCGTTGCTCTTGGGCGCGCCCTTGCGGCGCGACGCCGGCTCGTCGTCGTCGTCCTCGACCTCTTCCACCACCACCTGCGGACGGCGCTGGGTGGGGCGCGGAGCGGAATCCGACGCGGGGCGCGCCGTGCGGGCCGCCTGCTGCGAAGGCGCGTTGATGCGGCCCACGGGCTGTCTCTTATACACACCT
>NZ_RAVY01000352.1:0-3894 GCF_003611625.1 Corallococcus sp. CA054B | reverse complement strand
CACCAGCGCGGAGCGGTAGCTGGACATGCCCCGGCGCACCCCGCGCGTCAGCACCCGCACGCCCATGGCCTCCATGCGCGCGCACACGAAGGGCGGCGCCCAGGCCGCGTCCGCTCGCCCGGACAAGAGGTCCTTGGCCAGCGTCTCGTAGCTGGTGGCGACATTCACCTCCACCAGCTTGCCCAATGCGCGCTGCAGGAACGACGCGAGCCGTTCCGCACGCTCACGCGCCGTTTCACTGCCCAGGGACGGCGGCAGGCCGAAACGGAAGGAGTGCCGCGAACCTGAGGGGACGTGCGGGGTCATACGACTCCCTGCTTACCCCTGCTGGTCCAACCGCGCCACTTCATCGTCCGCCAGACCGAACGTCGCCTGGAGCAGATCCAGGATCCGCTGCTCCGCGTGACTCGTCCGCCCGGACGCATGGGCAATCTTGGTGGCCAGCTGGTACGCCTTGACGCGCTGCGAGTGCGTGGCCAGCCCGTGCGCCAGGACCTGGAGCCGCTGGGGCAGCCCGTCCGTGGCCAGCGCCGCCACGGACTCGCTCACGAAGCCCTGCGCCCGCTCCGGGCTCACGTTCTGGAAGAGCGGATCCGCCGCGAAGCTCTCCACCATCGCGCGCGCCTCCGCCTCCTTCAGCTGGCCGTCCGCCGCCAGCACCAGGACCATCACCTCCGCGAACAGCCGCTCCAGGGGCTCGCCCAGCGCCTCCGACAGGCTGCCTCCCTGCTCGATGACGTCGATGATCTGCGCGACCTCGTCCTCGGAGATGCCCAGCGCCGCCTGGAACGTCTTGAGCAGCCCCAGCTCCGAGCGGGTGGCCCGCTGATCCGCCAGCGCCACCGCCGCCGCCAGGCCGAAGGCCAGCATCCGGTTCTTGTGGTCCGGCAGCCGCCGGCGCAGCGAGGAGAGGACCTCCTCCAGGTTGCGCGCCTCCGCCAGCCGCACCGCGCTGGTCTCCACCAGCAGGTTCAGCTCGTTGGACTGCGTGCCCTCGAACTCCGGGCGCTCCAGCACGCGGGCCAGGAGCGTCCGCATCTCGCGCTGGGACACGCTGCCGTCCGCCATGGCGGCCAGCAACATGGCCTCCACCAGCGCCGCGTTGCGCTCCTTGCGCGCCTTTACTGCCTGCTCTCGAGCCATGGACTGGCGCTCCCTTGCGTCTCGTGGGTGGGGGGGGTGGCCACAGGCCCGTCTTCCGTCGCGTTCAGCGGGTCCGGGTTCAGCGTCTTGTCCAAGAGGTGCGTGGGCCGCACGTTCGACATCGCGTTGAGCAGGCTCTGTCGGACGTTGGGGATCTCCTTGCCCAGGTCCTCCACCAGCTTCTGCATCCGCTTGCGCTGCAGGTTCTCCTGCGACCCGCACAGGTCGCAGGGGATGATGGGGAACTGCTTCGCCTCCGCGAACTGGATGATCTCCTTCTCCGGCGCGTAGCACAGCGGCCGGATGACCACGTTGCGGCCGTCGTCGCTCTTCAGGAGCGGCGGCATCGCCTTGAGGCTCCCGGCGAAGAACATGTTCAGGAGCATCGTGTGGATGAGGTCGTCGCGGTGGTGGCCCAGGGCGATCTTGTTGCAGCCCAGGTGCACGGCGGCGTTGTAGAGGATGCCCCGGCGCAGGCGCGAGCACACCGAGCACTGCGTCTTCCCGGGCGGGGTCTTCTCCAGGACGATGCTGTAGGTGTCCTCCTTCAGCATCTTGTAGGCGTAGCCTTCCTTCTGGAAGTAGCCCTCCAGGATGTGGCCGGGGAAGCCCGGGTGGCCCTGGTCCAGGTTCACGGCCAGCAAGTCGAACTTCACGGGGGCTCGCCGCTGCAGCTCCCGCAGCAGGTGGAGCATCGTGTAGGAGTCCTTGCCTCCCGACACGCCCACCATGATGCGGTCCCCGGCCTCGATGAGGCGGAAGTCCGCGATGGCCCGGCCCATGTGGCCAAGCAGGCTTTTTTCAAGACGTTGGGCGTCGTTCATCGGCGGGGCCATCCTAGCGGCGGTTCGGGAAAAAACACGTCAAAGGGGCAGGCCGGTCCGCTAGCCTGCTCCCCGCGATGCCGACCTTTCCTCAGGGTGCCTTGGATGTGGTGGACCGCGCGGGCGAGGAAGCCGCCACGCGGGTGCTGGAGGCCGCGCCGGAAGTGGCGGTGGACCTGGAGGCGGATGCCATGCACGCCTTCCGCGCCCGCCTGTGCTTCCTCCAGCTGGGCACCGACACCGACATCTTCCTCTTCGACACGCTCCAGCCGGGCGTGGATCCGCGCCTGCTCTGCCCCATGATGGAGGACCCCGCGCGCACCAAGTACTTCCACGCCGCCCAGGGCGACCTGCAGTTCCTGGCGGAGGCGGGCGTGCGCGTGCGCGGCCTCTTCGACACGCACCGCGCGGTGACGCTGCTGGGGTGGCCCAAGGTGGGTCTGGCGGACCTGGCGCGTGAGCGCCTGGGCGTGGAGCTGCCGAAGGAGCACCAGCAGTCCGACTTCTCCCTGCGTCCCCTGCCCCCGGGCATGCGCGACTACATCGCCAACGACGTGCGCTACCTCTGTGAGCTGGGCCGCCAGGTGCGCGACGCGTGCCGCGAGGCGGACATCCTGGAGGAGGTGCTGCTGGACTGCGAGCGCATGTGCGCGGAGGCCGAGGCCCGGCCGGAGGTGGGCGCCGAGTACAAGCCCAAGCTGTCGCGCACCGGCCTCAGCACGGCCCAGTACGCGCTCGCGTACGCCATCGCGCAGGGGCTGCACAAGCTGCGGCTGGAGTGGGCGGAGAAGGACAACGTGCCCATGGGCCGCATGCTGTCCAACATGGCCATCACCTACCTGGCCCTGAAGCAGCCGGACACGCACAAGGACCTGGCGCGCGCGGCCGGCGTGCGGGGCGCGGTGGTGCGCGCGCACGGCGACGACATCCTCGCCCTCATCCGCGACCTTCAGCAGAAGGCCACCCGGGGCGAGCTGGACCTGGACAAGGAGCCCAAGGGTCCGCGCGACCCCCACCGGCGCAAGCGCGAGGACGCGCTCAAGGCGTTCCGCGTCGAGCAGGCCACCCTGCGCAAGGTGACGCCCAGCGTGGTGCTCACCAATCCGCTGATGGACGCGCTGGCGTCGAAGCCTCCCGCGAGCGTGGAGGAGCTCTCGCAGCTGCCGTACCTCGGGGAAAAGCGGATCAAGCTGTACGGCGACAAGTTGATCGCGTTGCTCAAGCCCTTTCCGGTGCTGGGCAGCTGACGTTCCCCCGCGACGAAGAGGCAACTGCTGTACGATTCGGCTGAATCGTGCGCGGTGCTTCTGCATCCCTTGCCGGCTCGCTGTCCATGACCCCGGAACGCAGGTGTTGAGGCCCCATCTGCGCCTCCGGTGCTGGTTGCGAGAACGGCGTCCGTGCGTACCTTTGACGCCGCACAACAGGGAGGGCGTGGTCATGTTGGGAGCCAGGACAGGCGGGGCGCGGATCGAGGTCTCCCGGTGCATCGCCGCGAGCCTGAAGTGCCAGACGGCCTGCGAGGCCGGCATGGCGCGCCTGACGGCCCAGGGCGTCGCGGCGGATGACGACGCGGTGCGCCTGCTGCGCCAGTGCGCGGAGCTGTGCGAGCTCAACGTGCGCGCGCTCCAGAAGGAGAGCCGCCTGTCGCGCCGCACCGCCAGCCTGTGCTTCGAGCTGGGCAGCCAGGTGGCCCGCGCCGCGTGGCTGGAGGCGCAGGACCCGGACGCGCACGCGCTCGCGAGGGACGCGCTGCACCTGGCGCGCGCGTGCCGCCCGCTGGTGTTCGCGGCCTGAGGCTCTAATCCCCTTCAGGGAAGAGACCGAAGGGTGAAGGGAGTTACGCCATGAGGAGGCAGGAGGCTTCTCATGGCGTGGCAGCCGAGGAGGCTGACGACAGAGCAACTGGAGGAGCGCCGGTTGGAGG
>NZ_RAVY01000351.1:0-3979 GCF_003611625.1 Corallococcus sp. CA054B | reverse complement strand
GCCCCAGGCTGCCCCCCAGGCTTCGCCATGAACCTCCAGGACCTCAACCGAATCCGGCAGATTGCCCTCATCGCGGCCCGTCACGGCTTCGGCGAGGTGACCGAGCGCGCGGGCGTCTGGCGCCTGCTCGGCGGCCGCAAGGAGAAGGTGGAGGTCTCCGACGAGGCCCGCCGCGAGTCCACCGCGCGCCGCTTCCGCCTCTTCCTCTCGGAGCTGGGCCCCACGTTCATCAAGCTGGGCCAGGTGCTCTCCACCCGCGCGGACCTCTTGCCCGGGGAGTTCGTGGAGGAGCTGGCCACGCTCCAGGACAACGTGGAGGCCATCCCCCTGGAGCAGGTCCACGCGCAGATCCGCGGCGCCCTGGGCAAGGACGTGCAGGAGCTGTTCGCCCAGGTGGATCCGGAGCCGCTCGCCGCCGCGTCCATCGCGCAGGTGCACCGCGCGGTGACGCTGGACGGCGAGGAGGTCGTCATCAAGGTCCAGCGCCCCGGCATCGCCCAGCGCATCGACGCGGACCTGGGCGTGCTGCGCTCGCTGGCGCGCCTCCTGGAGGCCGTGGTGGAGGAGACGGGCATCTACTCGCCCTCCGGCATCGTGGACGAGTTCGACCGGGCCATCCACGAGGAGCTCGACTTCATCAACGAGGCCACCAACATCCGCGCGTTCCTGGAGAACCACAAGGACCGCCCGTACCTCAAGATTCCGCGCGTGCACGCGGCGCTCTCCAGCCGCACCGTGCTCACCATGGAGTTCATCCGCGGGGAGAAGATCAACCCCGCCGCCCTGCCGGAGGCGGACCGCAAGCAGATCGCCCAGCACATCCTGGAGGCCAGCTTCCGCCAGCTCTTCGACGACGGCCTGTTCCACGGCGACCCGCACCCCGGCAACGTGCTGCTCATGGAGGGCAACCGGCTGGCGCTGCTGGACTTCGGCGTGGTGGGCCGGCTCACCCGCCCCATGCAGGAGACGCTGGTGATGCTGTGCCTGGCGGTGGCGCTCAAGGACAGCGACTCCGTGGCGCGCATCCTCTACCGCGTGGGCGTGCCGGACGCGCGCGCCAACCTGATGGGCTTCCGCAACGACATCGACTCCATCCTGGGCCAGCACCTGCCCACCACGCTGGGTCAGGTGGACGCGCGCACGCTCCTGCGCGACCTGCTGGACCTGGCCGTGAAGTACCGCATCCGCATCCCCAAGGAGTACGCGCTGCTGTCGCGCGCCTCCGTCTCCACCGAAGGCATGCTGCGCGGGCTCTACCCGGAGCTGAACATCATCGAGGTCGCGCTGCCGTACGCGAAGGAGCTGATGGCGGGCCGCTATGATCCGACCCAGCTCCAGGGCGGCCTGATGCGCACGCTCTTGCGCTTCCAGTCCATGGCGCAGGACCTGCCCACGCAGCTGTCGCAGATCCTGCTGGACCTGGAGACGGGCAAGTTCAGCGTCACGGTGCGCGCGGAGCAGTTCGACAAGCTCAACGAGAACCTGCGCAGCGTGGCCGTCATCGCCTTCCTGGGCCTGTGCGCGTGCGGATTCATCGTGGGCGCGTTCATCGCCTTCGCGCCCCGGCCGCCCATGTACGGGAACGTGCCGGTGCTGGGCATCGTCGGCATCGCGCTGGCGGCGGCCCTCTTCGGCGCGGTGCTCACCTGGTACCTGTTCGGCGGCCGGTTCGGGAAGGTCAGCGTGACCCGCTTCCTCAAGAAGCGCAGGTAGCCAGAGGACCTCGCCGGCGCTTGGCACGGGGTGGGTGCGATAACGGCCCACCCCCTGGAGGGCAGGCGGGCTTGGGGAGCGCGTGTCACGCGAGCGCGAACGGATCCGTTGAGGGGTGCACAGTCAGGCGTGGCCCGGGTAGTCTGCGGGGCTTGTCGTCCTCCCCTCTTGCCCCCGTGCTCGACTTGTTCGCGAACCCAACCGCCGCCCGTCGTCCGTACCGCGCCCCGCTGGCCACGCTGTTCGCGGCCGCGCTCCTCGCCACCACCGCCGGTTGTGCAGGCGGGCTCGATGACCCCGATCGCTTCACTGGCGGCACCGGCTCCTGCGCCCCCGGCACCACCGGCGCGAGCGTCATCCAGGCGCAGTGCTTGTCGTGTCACTCCACGGACTCCAATGGGTCCGCGGGCGGCGGCCTGGACTTGCAGGCATCCGGCCTCCCCGGGCGGCTCTACACCACCAACTCGGCGTGCAACAACGCGCCGCTGGCGGACAGCGCCAACCCGTCCCAGTCCTTCTTCCTGAAGAAGCTCACGGCGTCGCCGGGCTGCGGCGCGCGGATGCCGCTGGGCTCGTCGCTGAACGCCGCGGACACCGCGTGCGTCACCGAGTGGCTGGTCGCCGGAAAGCCGGGCTCCCCGTGATGACGCGCACCCGATACGCCTCCGCCGCGGCCTTCCTGGGCGCGGCCCTGCTGCTCGCCCCCGCCGCGTACGCCGCGCCGAAGAAGGCGGCCGCGAAGACGGCGCAGTCCGCGAAGAAGAAGGCCCAGCAGCCCGCGGAGGCGCGCCGCGTGGCGGTGCTCGCCTCCGGTCCGCACGCGGAAGCCGCGCGCGACGCGCTGGAGGCGGAGCTGGCCCGCCGTCCGGCCCGCTACGAAATCGTCCCCGAGTCCGCGGTGCGCGCCGCGGCCTCGCGCCTGGGCCGGGATCCGACGCAGCCCGCTGGCGCCGCCGCCGTGGCGAGCGAGCTGGGCCTGAGCGCGGTGCTGGTGGCGGACTCGTCCACCGTGGGCAAGAAGCACCAGGTGCGCGTCACCGTGCGCAACGGCAAGGACGGCAAGGCGCTGGCCTCGCCCGCCGCCGCGAAGCCCGCCACGCCGAAGCTGGTGCCCGTGGCGGTGAAGCGCCAGTGGACGGCGCTGGAGCGCGGCCTGCAGAAGTCCAGCGCGCCGGAGGCCGCCCCGGTGGCGCCTCCGCAGCCCCCCACGCCGGTGGAGCCGGAGCCGGCGGTGAAGCCCGCGGCGCCCATCGCGGAGACGCCCGCGCCCACGAAGCCGCCCGCCGCGGAGCCCATCCGCAAGCCGGTGGCCGCGGCGCCCAAGGAGCCCAAGCAGACCAAGGCTCCGGAGAAGGAAGAGGACTCCCTCTCCACGGAGGCGGAGCGGGCCTCGGCGCCCATCGTGGAGGGCGCGCTGGGTGTGAAGCTGCTCGGCCGGTCGCTGCGCTACAAGGACGACGTGTTCGGCGTGCTGCGGCCGTACACGCTGGGCCCGGACGTGGGCGGCTTCGCGCTGCCGGGCGCGCCCCAGGTGGCGGGTGACGTGACGGTCTATCCGCTCGCGGCCTTCCAGAAGGGCGCGCTGGCGCGGCTGGGCATCACGGGCGCCATTGATCAGTCCTTCGGGCTGAAGTCCACGGGCTCCACGGGCGCGGTCTCCTACCCCACCACGGCGCGCGAGTGGCAGGCGGGCCTGCGCTACGTGATTCCCTTCGGCGAGGCGCAGCGCCACGGCTTCGAGATCACCGGCACGTACGGAATGAACACGTTCCGCATCGACGCGGTGGACGGCGAGCGGCCGTTGGACCTGCCCAACGTGGAGTACAAGACGGCGGGCCTGGGGCTGGGCGTGCGGGCGGCGCTGTCGGAGAAGTTCGACTTCAACTTCCGGCTCGGCTACCAGCACCCGCTGGACTCCGGCGAGCTGTCCTCGGACGCGTGGTTCCCGCGCATGTCCGCGGGCGCCGTCACGGGCAGCGCCACGCTGGCGTACCGGCTCAACCGCATCCTGGACGTGAGGGTGAAGGCGGACCTGCGCCGCTACTTCTTCAAGTTCAACCCGGAGCCGGGCGATCCGTACGTCGCCGGTGGCGCCGTGGATCAGTACCCCGGCCTGTCGTTCCAGCTGGGCTTCCGCTACTAGTACACCGGCACAGAGGTTTTGACCGGTTGATATAGGCCCTGCCTATCGCAGGACAGGCAGGGCCTCCGGCCGCACAAGCAGTTCGATGCTACGCGCCTTGCCAGCGCTGCGCCGGATGAGGCC
>NZ_RAVY01000350.1:0-4037 GCF_003611625.1 Corallococcus sp. CA054B | reverse complement strand
GCTCTACGGGGTGGTGGCCTACGCGGTGGTGCAGCGCACGCGAGAACTGGGCATCCGCATGGCATTGGGAGCGCGTGCGGGCCAGCTGATGGGCATGGTGTTGAGCCACTACCTGCGGCTCACGGCGGTGGGGCTGGTGTTGGGGCTGGGGCTCGCGTGGGGAGCCAGCCGCGCGCTGTCGCACCTGCTCAACGGCGTGCGGCCCACGGATCCACTCACCTACGGCTTGGTGGTGGCGGTGCTCGGCGCCGTGGCGTTCCTCGCGGCGCTGTTGCCAGCACGAAGGGCCGCGCACGTGCCCCCCGCGGTCGTGCTCCGGGCGGACTGAGCCCCTATCTGGCCCGGTAGGCCTTGGAACTGTTCAGTGCGAGTACTCGAACTCGGGGTGCTGTTGCTTGAAGCGCTCGTACTCGGCCCATTCCTCCCGGCCCGCCACGATGTACAGCCCCGTGGGGGAGATGCCCTTCTTCCAGCGAATCACATCCACCGGGGACAGCATGTAGCGGTACTGCGGGTGGTCCCGGACGAAGAGCTGATACGCCTGCCAGAACGAGGCGGGGCCTCCTTCCTCCCCGGAGTCCGCCATCAGGTACAGGACGTCCAGCACGCCGAGCACCCCATTGGTCTTGGGCATGTAGCCGTGGACGTTTCGCAGGTGGCTGCTCCAGCCCAGGGGGCCTCGTGTCGAGGGCCGTGGCACATACGCGGAGCGGTTCTTCACCGGCCCGGCCTCCGCCTGGGCGAAGTCCTTGAGGAGCGTGGCGAACATCTCCTGGACCTCGCGGCTGGTGGCGATCCGGTGGGCCTCCTCCGTGGAAAGGGAGCGCTCGCGGAGCCATTGCTCGAAGAAGCCCTGGAGGGCCTCGGGAGTCCTTTGCTCCGCCGGGAGCAGCCGATGAAGCACCTGCCCCAACACCCTCGCGGGCACGCCGCGCAAGGCCAGGGCGCCCTTGAGGGGCGGCAGCGGGTAGGTGTTGATGCACTGGAAGTAGACGCTGCGCCATTCCGGATCGGTGAGCACCGGCTGGGCCGTCTGTTCGAGGAGCCCGCGCAGGGCCTTGCTGTAGGGCAACCGGCTCGTGCCGAACTGCTTGCGGAGGACCTTCTGATATTGGCGCGCGCGCGCTTCCCAGGTCCGCACGTCCTCCGAGGTCTTGTAGCTGTCGGTCCCGACCTTGATGCCCCGCTCGATGGTCGCCCAGAGTTCGGCCTCGGCGTTCTCCCCCGTGAACCCCAGGGAGGTGGCCAGCATCCCTCGCTGCGTCTCCGTCAATGCGTTCACCGTGGCGGCGATCACCGACCACAACCCGGTGTTCATCGATGTCATGGCCAGCAGCCGCCCCCGGCGCGTGCGGCCGGGCGCATGGCTGAAGCGCTTGGCGAGCTTGGGGTTGAGCGCCTCGCGGTCGAACTCATCGACGACCTGCTGGAAGAGGCGCGGGTTGTACTTCTCGAAGAACACCTGGACTTCGTCGCCGTCGTAGTCGCCGCCGAGCCACGACTGGATGTCATACGGCACGCCAATGGCCTCCCCCGCCTCGAACCAGTCCACCGCCACCAGGCTGCTGTCTTCGAGCAGGAAGTCCTCCTGGAGCGCATGGGCCTCGTCGCGTTGCTCCTCGGTGGTCCAGCGCTCGTCGAGCTTGCGATCCTTGGCGCAGACGATGACGCTGCGGCTCTCCCACTCGGCGGGCCACCACGCCTCTGGGATGATGCCCAGCATGCCCTTGAAGAACGTCAGGTGGCCCCGGTCGAAGCCCGTCCACGTGTACTGGAGGCACTCCATCTGGGCGAGGAAGTCCGAGGCGGGCCCCACGGTCTCGACGTCATCCCAGTGGACCGGGTGGCAGTTCGGCTTGTCCGCCGGTGAGCGCGAGAGGATGAGCCCACCCTGGGCCGCGGCCTCGAAGCGCTCCTGGCCGGAGGGAAACACCACGCACCGCCCGGGGGTGGGCATCGCCACGCCGAGCTGCATCGTGGGACGGCCTGTCGTGAGGGCGCTGTATCGCACCTTGCTCGATAGGAGAGGTGACAGGTGGCGGTTCGCGGAGGAGACCAGCTCGGAGACCACCTCGGGCCGCTCGTCCTTGAACCACTGGAACATCTGGTAGTTCGAGTTGCCGCCCGGCTTGTGGCGCCGCTTGCGCTGGGAGAGCTGGCGCTCCATGTCCTGCGCGACCGAGCCCCGGACATAGCCCCAGCCGTCATGGACCATGAGGGACAGCTTCTGGCCGCTGGTGCGATGGGTCAGCTCGATGACGGGCGGGTGCTCATCCGAGAGGGGATAGGCGCGGCCCCGGATGTTGCCCCGGACCCCCGTGAGGTGCCGGGCGAAGAGTGCCCGCGACGCGTAGTAGACGGACTCCTCGAAGCCCAGCAGGTTCGCGAAGAATTGTCTCGCCGCGTCTGGGATGCCAATGAGCGTGCGTCGATCATGGTCATCCGGCTTGAACAGGGAGCCGGACATGAGGTCCACCCGGAAGCGCTGGCCGTCGAGCTCCACCCCGTTCTTCAGCACGACGTTCACGCACGTGGCGGGAACCTTCACCAGGATGAAGTCGTAGGCGTCCCGGGTGACGGAGCGGAAGATGACGTTGTTCCAGACCTCCTGCTTCACGTCCTCGGGGTCTACGAGGATGGGGCGTTTGGCGCCGAGACACTGGCCAAGGTCCAGGGTGACCGTGCGGACCGTGTAGGGATTGGCCCGGGGGTCGAGCACGTCGTACCGGATGGGGACGTAGCGCACCACGCGCTTACCGGAGCGTTTTGGCATTGTTCCTCCCGGGGCAGGTCCGCGCAGCTTAGTCCCTATTCCGCTGCCCCGACGACCCGCCCTGGCCCCACATGCCGCGAGCCTCAGGGCACGAGGCGTTTGAAGAAGAGGACCGTGGGGTGCAGCTCACCGTCGGTGTGCCGTGCCCAGTCCGGAATCTCTCCGGCGCGCTGCCATTGACAGTGCTGATAGACGGCCTCCGCCTTCGAGCCCGCCAGCGTGTCGAGCACCAGCAGCGTGCGCCCCGCGCTCCGCGCGTACGCTTCGACCTCCTGGAGCAGCCGCGACGCGAGCCCCTGTCCGCGGGCCCTCGAGTGCACAAGCAGCTTCTGCACCTCCGCGCGGTGCAGCCCGTTGGGACGCAGCGACGGCGCGAGCTGCACGGTGCCGTCGATGCGCCCGTCCACCTCCGCGACCCAGAGCACCAGCCCCGGCCCCAATGCCGCGAGCACGCCCCGCCAGTACTCCGCCGCCGCGTCCCGTGAGAACGGCGGCAGGAAGCCCACCGACGCGCCTCCGTCGACGGAGTCGATGAGCAGTTCGGCCAGCGCCTCCCGCTCCTCGGGGGTCGCCTGTTCGAGTCTCCGGATGGAAATCATCCCCATCATTCTAGCGGCTCACGGCGCGACGGGCTTCGGGGGCTTCGGCGCGGGGGTGACCCGGGCGCCGGTGAAGCGCAGCAGCTCGTCCATGAGCAGGCGGCGGCCCCGCTCCGGCCGCTCCAGGTGCACGAAGTGCGTCGCGCCCGGGAGCACCACGGCCTTCACGCTGGCCGCGTGGTTCAGGTGCTCCTGGAGCCGCGTGACGTCCTCCGGCCGGCTCCAGAAGTCGTTCTCCGCGCGCAGGATGAGCACCTTCCCCGAGATGGACGCTCCGTCCCACAGCTGCCGGCCCGTGGCCAGGTAGAAGCTGTCCTCCAGCGCCCCGGACGGCGCCCGGAAGGCGAACGGCGTGCGTGACGGCCCCAGCGGATCACTCGTGACCGCCTCGCGCTGGAACGACGCCGCCACCTCCGGGTCCCGCCACTTCACCCGCTCCTCTTCCTCCGAGGGCAGCTGCCGGTCCCACACCGCCATCAGCGACGCGCCCGTGTTCCACCGGTAGGCGCCCAGGCCCTCCGCGTTGAAGTGCCCCGGCCGCTTCGGGTCCTCGAAGTCCGTGCCCTTGCCCAGCAGCTTGTGCTCCGCGCTGCCCGCGTACAGCGCGTTGAGCATCACCAGGTGGCTGACGTTGTCCGGGTGGAGGCTGGCGTACATGCCCGCCC
>NZ_RAVY01000034.1:0-59937 GCF_003611625.1 Corallococcus sp. CA054B | reverse complement strand
CACCCGCCCTCCAGCGCCACCGCGTCCACCTGCCCTCCCGCCAGGGCCCACGCTTCAGCGGAGAGCACGACCTGCCCGGGGCCACCCAGGCGGCTCGCCAGCCCCAGCTGGGTGATGGCGGGGCCCGCGACCAGGGGCAGCCCACGGCCTTCCACGCCGCCCAGCTCCAGGAACGCCAGCGGCCCCGCGCCAATCGCCGCGCGCTGCATGAGCGCCACGTCGGGCACGGGAGAGAAGCGATAGAGCTCCTGACACACCCTGCGGGCGCACTGCGTGGCGAGCGCGATGAGGCGCGGCAGCGCGGAGGGCTCCGGGGCGGACCAGAGCGCCAGCGCCGCGTCCCCCGCGAAGAACAGCACCTCTCCGCCATGCCCGGTGATGAGGTCGGTCATCCGTCCGAAGTAGCTGTTGAGCACCTCCGAAAGCAGCTCCGCGCCCTCCAGTCCCCGCAGCGACAGCCGCTCGGTGAGCTGCGTGAAGCCAGCCACGTCCACGAAGAGCACCACCCCCTGCAGCCGGGCCTCCGCCGGCATGACAGGCGTTGGCCCCCGCGCCGCGAGGGTCCTGACCAGGATGCCGGGCACATAGGGCGCGAGGTCTGCCATCAGGGGGAGGTCAGGCATGGGATTGGGAGTACGGGACCCAAAGCCTTGCACTCTCTTCAGCCCGTGTCATGTCCCCCACCTGGAGCCGGCGGACAGACTGTCACGTTGGCACGGCGCTCCAGGGGGACGAACAGGCTCTGGACTGAGTAGGCGATAAAAGAGGCGAGCAGGGAGGGCGTCAGCAATCCCCCCAGGCCGTGCCGCATGTGCATGACCTCGTAGAACCGGCGGCAGGCATTGGCGTTGCGGGACGTCAGGTCCAGCATCAGGGTGAAGCCCCGCTGCACCAGTCCCAATCCAGGAGGGCGGCGCCCCCGGGCCTGCGGATACTGGAGATCCATCGTGGTGGACATCCACCAGGGCATGGCCAGCACCCGCGCGAGCTCGCGCTGGAAGCGCCGGGCGAAGCCCTGACGCGTGGCCCGGGCCTGGGCGGAGAGCATCCGGGCCAGGAGGTCCGTCCCCTTGCTGATGACCGTGAGGCCCTGCGCGTAGATGGGGTTCAGGGCGCACACGGCGTCCCCCAGGAGGATGAAGCCCTCGGGCCACCGCGCCATCCGCTCGTAATGCAGCCACCGGCTCGACGGAATCCGGTGTGTCACGGGGGCTGACAGGGGCCGGGCGTCGCGGAGGGCGCCGTGGAGCTCGGGCCGGGCCAACGAACCGGCGAACGCCAGGAACCCCTCCGCGTCCGTGGGCGCATGCTGCCCGAAGTACCCTCCCAGACTGACCAGCCACCGGCCGCCCTCCACGCAGGAGATGACGCCCGTCCTCCATCCCTCCGGGGCGCGCGGATAGACGACGAGCACCTTCCAGTCCGGCAGGGAGGAGGGCCGCTCGAAGAAGCAGCTCGTGTAGGCCAGATCGATCTCGACCTGCTCCACGTCGGGCCGGCCGTAGCCCAGCTCCTCCAGCCAGCGGCTGCCCCTGGAACCGCGCCCGCTCGCATCCACCACCAGCTCCGCCTCCAGGGCCTCCTCGCCGCCGGGACCTTCCAGCAAGACACCGGTGACACGGGTGCGGGAGGGGTCCGCGAGCAAGGCCTTCACGGAGCACTCCGGACGCAGCGTCACCCCCGGCAGCGTGGCCACCCGGCCGCGCACCTTCCATTCCAGGAAGGCGCGAGTGCAGAGCACCGTCCGGATGTCGCTGACGAAGCGCGCCTTCCAGGCACCGGCATGAAACCAGGCGGAGTCACGGCCCATGTCACCCGGCTCGGCCCCTTCCGCGCACAGCTCCTGGACCAGGCCGGGAAAGAGTTGCTCCAATGCCTCGCGTCCCGCCTCCAGCAATGCGTGGACATGCCGGGCCTGGGGCACGCCCTTGCGGGCCTCGGGACCCGCGGGGAGCGAATCCCTTTCCAGCAGGGTCACCTGCTCGAAGTGCTCCGAAAGCACCCGCGCGCTCAGCAACCCCGCGATGCCTCCGCCAATGACAACGGCCCGCTTGAATCCCAGAGGATGGAGGTCGGTGGATTGCAAGAGGTCCCCCTGACAACGCCATCCATCGGTCCGCGAGTACCGCCCCCTCGGAATGGATGAGAGACGCAGCGTACCGGAGAGCCGGGATTTTCTTCCAGCCCCCGGCCAACCCCCTAGGATGAAAGGCTTCACCGCCGCCTGGAGCCGCTCACATGTTCCTCGCCTCGCTGCTGTCCGCGTTCGCTGGCGCCTGGATGTTCGCGGCGGCGCCGTTCACCGTCACGATGAAGTCCGCGGGCTACTCCGCGCGCTCGGATGGCGAGACGGTCACCATCACCTGGGTGGAGCCGAAGAGCGTCGCCGCCGAGGCGGGACTCCAGGAGGGCATGAAGGTGCAGCGCATCGACATGCCGGCCCGGGCCTTCATCAAGGTGCCCCTGGCCCAGCTCGACGCGGCGGACCTGCAGGACGCGCTCACGCCCCAGCCCGCCGAGTCGCTCTGGCTCAAGGTGGAGCGGGCGAAGGGCACCACCCAGGTCGTCCTCCAGAGCCGCGAGCCGCTCCCCGACAATCCGTTCCCCAGCGTCCCGCTGACGCAGGCCCAGATGGAACGCCTCACCCCGATGCAGTCCGGGCTCTATTACGCGCGGCTCCAGCAGGCCGTCCTGGAGGAACACGAGCGGCCCCGGTTCGACGCCATGCAGGCCACCACCGCCTACGTGATGCAGGGCAAGCTCGTGGGGGTGGAGGGCGGCGGCGCCACTCCGCTGTGGCTCCACCCGCGCATCGACCTGCAGGCCACCTGCCTCACCGGCGTGGAGTCGGTGGAGCTGGTGAGCACCGCGAAGGGAGTGCGCCGCACCCTGGGGCCCGAAGACTCCCGCTACCCGGGCACGAAGACCTTCGATTTGACCCCGGCGCTCTGGCCGGTCCCGCGGGTGCTCCAGCAATGTGAGGGAGAGCCCAAGCCCCTCGAGCAGTCCCTGCGCATCAAGCTGACCTGCAAGGGGAAGCCAGCGCTGGAGCGGGATGTCGCCATGAAGCTGGCCGTGCGATGCAACGTCCCCTCCCCGGTGACCCCGCGGCCCCTGGACCTGCGGGAGCCGTGGGACTTCATGGTGGGGGACAAGACCCCGCTCCAGGTGGACGTGTCCGCGCATCAGCTCATCCCCCGCCCCACCGAGGCGACGCTGGTGGAGGTGGACGCCAAAGGCAGGGTGACCCGGCGCCTGATGCCGCTCCCCCTCGGGAGGAACGCCCACGCGCCCAGCATTCCGGTCAAGGTCGCGCTGGACACGACGGTGGCGCGCACCGCGAGGCTGGCGATGGAGGCGCGCTTCTCCGACGGAAGCACCTGGCTCAGCGAACCGCGGACGCGGGACATCCGCTCCCAGGCGCAGCGGGAGGCGGATGACCGGGAGGCCGTCGAGGCCCACGCGAAGCTGGAGGCCTTCGGAAAGCGCCTCGCCGCGAGGTTCCCCGACCCCTGCGCGGACCTGCCCGCCACGATGAAGTGGCTGGAGGCCCAGCCCGACCTCGAATACGCCTCCTCCGAGGAGGACGGCCACTCCTTCGCCTACAAGGTGAAGGGCGCGCTCGCGCCCCTCATCTTCTCCTGCCACCGCCATCGCTAGCGGCCTCGCGGGCGCTACAAGCGGCCGAGGATCTCCGCCTTCTTCTCCTCGTACTCGCGCTCGGTGATGAGGCCGCCGTCGGCCATGCGCTTCAGGTCCTCCATCGCCCGGACCGGATCCGCCGGGGGCGATGGCGGGCTGGCCGGGGCGGCCATCGCGAAGCCGGTGATGACGACGCGCTGGGGCTGCATCGGGTCCACCATCACCTGGACCCGAAGCCCCGGCCCCCAGGTGGCCGTGCTCGAATGAGGCGGCAGCCGCTTGCTCACCCGCGCCTGATAGGGAGCACGGCCGGGGAGGTGAACCTCCAGGAGCAGCTGGAGGACCGGGCGCTTGTCGATGCGGATCGCGGTGTCCCGCACCTCCAGCACCGTGGCCTCGCCGGCCCTTCCGTTCTTCAACTCCGTGCGATCCAGCCCGGCGCCCAACAGCCCCAGCAGCCCCCCCTTCGGTCCGAACGCCACGCCCAGCCCTCCCACCACGACGATGACGAGGACGAGGAGCGCGGGGTCGGAGGTGATGGCGTCGAACATGGGGCTTGCAGCCTAGGGGATGTTGATGCGCGAGTGCAGGGCCCGGCCGTCATACGCGGCGGCGCCGCAGCGCGCGCGGGCCCAGTCGCCGTTCACCGCGGAGCAGACGCGGAAGGCCTGGATGTTGGAGAACGGCACGTTGATGCCCGGCGTGTCGCAGCGCCCCGTGTAGCTCCAGGACAGGCTCTTGTTCACGGCGCCCACGCCGATGCACGGGCCAATCCACGCGCCCGTGTCCCGCCGCTGCACGTCGATGGAGTACTGCGCCAGCGTCTCCTCCTCGCTCCACTCCAGGTCCACGAAGGGCGTGACGCCGCCGGGCAGCTTCAGGGACACGTCGTCGGAGATGCCGTCATAGGCCTTCTCCACGGAGGGACCCCAGACGTTGTTGTTGGAATAGAAGAGGCGGAACGCGGCGATCTCCCCCTTCGTCACCACGCGGTCCCCCGCGCTGCGGCACACGCCGTCGAACACCGTCTTGTTGGCCTGCCCCAGCAGCACCACGGACGTGCACGGCCCCACCACCGAGCCATTCTTCAGCACGACATCCAACGAGTAGCTGTAGCCCGCGAGCCGGTTCCAGCGCACGCTCACCTGGTTGAGCGACGTCATCGCCCCATCCGGCTTGAACGCGACGCGCTGCTTGTACGTGCTGCGTGAGGTGAGGTTGCCCGCGCTGTCGAAGGCGCCCTGATGGAAGATGTTGAAGTACTCGCCCCGCCGCTCGACGATGACGTTGTGGCCGTGGGACTGCACCAGCCGGCCCGCGGAGTTCTTCAGCGGCAGGGACTGCCGCCGCACCGCCCGCGCCCGCGTGAGCTCCGGGATGGAGTCCGCCATCACGTAGTACATGGCGTACTGGCTGTTGTACCAACCGCCGCTGAAGACCATGTAGTAGCGCCCGTCGCGCTTGAAGAGCTCCGGCGCCTCGTTGATGCCCTCCTCGTAGGCCGGCGTCGCGAACACCGCCGGACCCGCGTGGTTGTAGACGGTGCCGGGCGCGGACTGCTTGAACGAGGAGATGTTGTTGCCGTTCTGGAACCAGACATAGAAGAGCCAGCGGTCCGCGCCGTCGTTGAACGTCGCCGAGTCGATCCGGATGTTCCGGTTGCACCCCTGCGGCAGGCACGCCGTGCCGGTGGTGGTGCGCGGCCAGGTGGTGTTGGCGTTGATGGGCTGGGGCACCCCGAAGACCAGGTTCAGGTCCGGCGCCGTGGCGACGAAGGTCGTCACCTCCTGGCCCGACGGCGGACACGCCGCGCCGTTGGGCACCCGGTGTCCGGAGAAGTGGAGCTGGTAGACGCTGCCCACCTTGCTCAGGTCCGGCGCCCACAGGAAGCAGTAGTCGTAGGTCGGATCCGCCGCGGACGGGTTGTAGTCACGCTTGAAGCGGAACGCCGTCAGGTCGTTGGACTCATACAGCGGAATCAGCACCCCGTTGCCCGTGCCGGTGAGGAAGAACAGGTCGTCGTTCTCCTTGTAGACGTCCGGATCCGCCAGCCACTGCATCAGCAGCGTGCGCGAGTTGTCCTGCGCGAGAGCGCTCCCGGCGAAGGTCGTGGTGAGGAGGGACAACAGCAGGACGGCTCGGACGGGCTTCATGAGGCCTCTCCATGGAAGTCTTGAAATTCAAGCTTCCAGGGAAGGCCCGGACCACGCAAGGCCGATGGGTTTTGACCGTCCGGCGACGATCCGCTATACCCGCAGACTTCGATAATGAATATCAATTTCACTTGACCCCACCTTCATCTGGACTGTCTTTCCCGTGAGCACCTCTCCCCGGCGGTTCCCTCCCCTCCTCGCGGCCCTCATCGGGGTCGCGGTCATCGCGTTCGCGGTCTTCTTCTGGGGGGGCCCTCGGGCTCCGGCCCCGGCTCCCGCGCCCTCGGAAGGCGCGGCACCGGCTGCCGCGGCGGCCCCTGCTCCGGGAGCGGGCCGGACCATCGCCCACGCGCAGGGCAGCACCGTCGTGACCGAGCACCCGAAGCAGGTCGTGGTGTTCGACCTGGCGGCGCTGGACACGCTGGACGCGCTGGGAGTGGACGTGCAGGGCGTGGCGGGTGAGTACTTCCCCGGCCAGCTGGCGAAGTACGGGGACGCGAAGAAGTACCCGCGCTACGGGACGCTCTTCGAGCCCGACTACGAGGCCCTGCACGCCGCCCGGCCCGACCTGGTCATCACAGGCGGCCGCTCCAGCGCGAGGTACACGAAGCTGGCCGCCATCGTGCCCACCATCGACCAGACCACGGACGACGCGCACTTCCTGGACACCGTGGTGGGCAACACGCAGCGGTTGGCGACCGTCTTCGGCAAGGAGGAGCAGGCGCGCACCCTGGTGGAGTCGCTGCACCAGTCCATCGCGACGCTGAAGGGCACCACCGCCAGCCGGGGCAAGGGGCTCATCGTGCTGACGTCCGGAGGGCGGATGAGCGCGTACGGCCCGGGCTCGCGCTTCGGCGTGCTGCACGACACCTTCGGCATCCCGCCCGCGGCTCCGGCGCTCAAGGCGTCCCTGCACGGGGAGGCCGTGGGCTCGGAGTTCATCCTGGAGACCAACCCGGACTGGCTGTTCGTCATCGACCGGGACGCGGCCGTTGGCGAGGGCGGCGGCGCGCAGCGGATCCTGGACAACGAGCTGGTGCACCAGACGACGGCCTGGAAGCAGGGACAGGTCGTGTACCTGGAGCCGGCGAACACCTACCTCATCGGCGGCGGCATCCAGTCCCTGCGGCGCCTGATGGAGCAGATCTCCGATGTCTACGCGAAGCCCCGACAGCCCCCCGCTCCCTGAGACAGGCTTCGTCTCGCGCGCGCCGTCCGTGGCCGCCCGCGACGTCCGCCCGCGCACCGAGCCGCTGCCCGCGACCGGCGCGAAGGGCGGCCCCCTCCCGCTGCTCGCCGTGGCGGTGCTCGGAGTGCTGGTGCTCGCGGGCGTGAGCCTGCTGATTGGCGTGAGCCACGTGTCGTGGGAGGCGCTGCTTTCGCCAGCGGAGCACCAGCGCGCCGTGCAGGTGCTGGTCATCAGCCGAGTGCCGCGCACGCTGGCCCTGGTGCTGGCGGGCATGTCCCTGGCCGTCGCGGGCCTCATCATGCAGATGCTCGCGCGCAACCGCTTCGTGGAGCCCTTCACCGCGGGCACGGCGGAGTCCGCGAGCCTGGGCCTGCTCGCCGTGACGCTGCTCGCCCCCGGCCTCCCCATCCTCGCCAGGACTGCGGTCGCCGCCGGCTTCGCCATGGCGGGCACGGCGCTGTTCCTGTTCATCCTCCGGCGCATTCCGCTGCGCTCGGCGCTCGTCGTGCCCGTGGTGGGACTGGTGCTGGGCGCCATCTTCGACGCGGCGACGACGTTCTTCGCCTACCGCTTCTCCCTGCTGCAATCGCTGATGGCCTGGACCACGGGCGACTTCTCCAGCGTGCTGCGCGGCCGGTACGAGCTGCTCTGGGGCGCGTTCGTGCTGACCGTCATCGCCTACGTCGTCGCGGACCGCTTCACCGTCGCCGGCATGGGCGAGGCCTTCACCACCAACCTGGGCCTGAGCCACCCGCGCATCATGGCGCTGGGGCTGGCCATCGTCGCCATGGTCACCGCGGTGGTGGTGGCCACCGTGGGGATGATTCCCTTCATCGGGCTCGTGGTGCCCAACGTCGTCAGCCTCATCGTGGGTGACAACGCGCGCCGCTCCATCCCATGGGTGGCGGTGATGGGCGCGGGCTTCGTGCTCCTGTGCGACATCGTGGGGCGGGTGGTGCGCCAGCCCTATGAGATTCCCGTGGGCACCGTGGCGGGTGTGGTGGGCAGCCTCCTCTTCCTCCACCTGCTCCTGCGGAGGGACGACCGTGTCGGCTAGCGCGCTGGGCATGGAAGGCCATGAGCGGCGGCTGCTCCTCCTGGGAGGCCTGGCCACCTTCTGCGTGGTGGTATTCATGACCGTGGATGCCGGCGGCAAGTGGGACTTCGTGCTGCCGTTCCGCGCGCGCAAGGTCGCAACGGTGCTGCTGGTGGGCTACGCCATCGCCGTCTCCACGGTGCTGTTCCAGACCGTGGTGGAGAACCGCGTCCTGACGCCCGCCATCATGGGCTTCGACACGCTCTACCTGCTCCTGCAGACGAGCCTGCTCTTCTTCCTGGGCTCGCGCACCATGGCGAGCCTGGACACCCGGCTGCTGTTCACGGTGGAGGTCGCCATCATGGTGGCCTTCTCCGCGGTGCTGCACCGCTGGCTGTTCGAGGGCGGCCGGAGGAGCGTCCACCTGCTCTTGCTCACGGGCGTGGTGCTGGGCGTGCTGTTCCGCAGCCTGTCCAGCTTCCTCCAGCGCCTCATCGCGCCGGGCGAGTTCGACTTCCTGCAGGACCGCTTCTTCGCCAGCTTCAACAACCCGGACCCGGACCTGCTCATCGTCTCCGCGCTGATGACCCTGGGCGCGTCCGTCCTGGGCTTCAGCCTGATGCGTACCTGCGACGTGATGAACCTGGGGCGCGACGTGGCCATCAACCTGGGCGTGGACCACCGGCGCACGGTGTCGCGGCTCCTGGCGGTAGTGGCGGTGCTGGTGTCGGTGTCCACGGCGCTGGTGGGGCCGGTGACCTTCTTCGGGCTCCTGGTGGCGAACCTGGCGCACGGGCTGGTGCGTTCGCACCGGCACGCCCACGTGCTGCCGGCCGCCGTGTTCCTCGCGGTGATTGGCCTTCTGGGCGGTCAGCTCGTGCTGGAGCGCGTCTTCTCCTTTGGCGCCAACCTGCGCGTCATCATCGAGTTCCTGGGCGGCCTGATGTTCATCACCCTGCTCATGCGAGGCGTGCTGCGATGATCGAAGCCCGGAACGTGTCCCGCCGCTACGGAGACACCGTGGTGGTGGACGACGTCACGCTCCAGTTCCCGGAGAAGGGCGTGACGTCCATCATCGGGCCCAACGGCGCCGGCAAGTCCACCCTGCTGTCCATGGTGAGCCGCCTGTTGCCGCTGTCCTCCGGCACGGTGCTGGTGGACGGCATGGACGTGGTCCGCACGCCCGGCGACGCGCTGGCGCGCAGGCTGGCCATCCTGCGGCAGGACAACGCCGTCACCTCGCGGCTCACCGTGCGCGACCTGGTGACGTTCGGCCGCTACCCGCACTCCAAGGGCCGCCCCACGGTGGAGGACCGCGCCTTCGTGGAGGGAGCGCTCCACCACCTGGGCCTGGAGCCGCTCGCGCACCGCTTCCTGGACGAGCTGTCCGGTGGCCAGCGCCAGCGCGCCTTCGTGGCCATGGTGCTGTGTCAGGACACGCACTACGTGCTCCTGGACGAGCCCCTCAACAGCCTGGACATGAAACACGCCGTGGCCATGATGAAGGAGCTGCGGCGCGCGGCGGACACGCTGGGCAAGTGCGTGGTGCTGGTGCTGCACGACCTCAACTACGCCTCCTGCTACTCCGACCACGTCATCGCCATGCGCGCCGGGAAGGTCGCCTTCCAGGGGACGCCGGAGGAGCTGATGCGCCCCGCGGTGCTCCGCGACATCTATGACATGGAGATCGACATCCACCTGCTCGACGGGAAGCGCATCGCGGTCCACTACCGCTGAGCCCGGGATGTGACACGCGTGTCGTTCCGGGGCCGGAAGGACGGCGGCTCCGGACAGCTGTTCCCTCTGGGACATCCTGGCACCGGGCTTGCTCAGGGGCCCGGGCACCATGTCCCTCTCCCGCGAAGCCTCCCCGAATCCCGGCCTGCGTCATTGGGCCACCCGGCTGATTCTGTTGGTCGCCTGCGCCAGCGTCGTGGCCACGTCCGAAGGCGTGTCCGACGACGTCATCTCCGAGCCCTACACGGGCGCTCCCCTGACCCTCACGACGGAGGCGCCCAAGCTCACGCGGTCCATCAACGTGAAGGTCACGGTGCCGAAGGCGCCGTCGAAGACCGCCGAGGGGGAGCTGACGGTGCAGGTGAAGGCGCGATGGACGCCGGCGGACCCCACGCAGACGGCACAGCCCTGGATGCGCGTCTCGATGTCCCGGGCCGGGGAGACCACCTTCTCCTGGCCCGCGCACTCCGTCGTGCTGGAGGCAGGGACGGAGGTCGTGGCGCAGACCGTCGCGTACCTGGATCCGAACTGTGAGCTGGGAACGGAGTGCGGGTGGGGCACGGACCTGACCATCGAGCTGCAGCCGGACGCTGGCGCCGGCACGGTCGAGCTGGAGTGGACGGGAGTCGCCCGGGCGCGCGTGCTGAACTCGTCCGACCTTCCCAAGGACATGAGCGTGAGCGTCTCGGAGCCGTGACCCCTGCCCTGGAACCGCACATGCGCCCTGCCCTGCTGCTGCTGTTGACGCTGACGGCCTCCGCCCCCCGGTGCCCATCCCCGGCTGCGCGTGCATGCCGCCGGCCGCAAGGGCTCCGGCGTGGAGGTGTCCCTCGTCGACGTCGCCTTCGTGGTGGAGCCCCGCTGGGAGCTGTCTGGAGAAGCCAGCACGGGGCTTCAGCCCTGGCATCGCGTCCGCATCGTGGATGAGCGCGATGACAAGGTCCTGAGCGAGCACGTCTTCGTGCTCACGCAGCCGAACGTGCCGGGCGTGAGGAAGCTGGGGTTCCCCGTGTCGATGGAGGACTCCGCCTCCCGGCTCGACGTCACCTACCGCCTCGAGCTCGACTGGCAGGGAGCGCCCGCCGAGGGCGCCATCCAGGTCGGCTGGAAGCCCCAGGTGACCGTGGAGACCGACAAGGAAGACAAGGACGACGTCGAGTTCACCTTCACGTCGCTCTGAGGAGCCCCCTCCACTAACCGGCGGGGTCCGTCTCCGCCGGTGGTGGCGCGGCGTCCTCCTCGGCCTCCGGCTTCCGCTTCCTCTTCCGGAAGCCCCAGCGGATGAGCTGCCCCGCGCCCAGGGCGGCGGCGGTGCCCGCGACCACTCCGCCCACGAGCGCTCCCGGCGGCCCGCCCACGGCCATGCCCACCAGCGCTCCGGCCTTCATGCCCGCGACGGCACCGGTGGCGCCCGCCGCGGATTCGCCCACCCGCTGGGCGTATTCGCCGCCGTCGATCTTCCCGCGCGCCAGCTGGACGCCGCCGACCACGGCGTCCACCGCGACCGTCCCCACGGCCAGGGCCGCGTTGGAGCGCACCAACGTCCCCGCCGCCTTCTTGAGCACCTGACTGGCGGCGCTGCGCGCGAGGACAGCGGCGCCGGCCTGCACTCCAGCCCCCACGGCGCCCTTCGCCGCGCCATCCATGGCCGCGACCCCCGCGTCCTTCGCGGTGTCCACCACCGCCTCGCGTCCGCCCTTGCGCCCCTTGAACGCGTCGATGCCGTTGCTCACGCCCGAGAAGACGGCGGTCAGCGCTCCCGCCACGGCGCCGCCGGCCACGGCACCGCGACCCGCAGCCTGCCCCACGTGTCGCGCGACGTTCTGCTGAGGAACCCGCCCGAGCCCGGAATGTCCCTTGCGAGCACGCCGGGCCAGCTTCACCGCGTTCTTCTTCGTCAGCGGCTTGCTGCGCACCGTTTCGTACTGGAGCCGGTCACTGGCCTTCCCAGCCGTGTCCTCGTAGTGCTTCGCCTGCGCGGGCCGCTTGCCGGCGTTGCGCGCCGCCTCCCGCCTGGCGGTCTCGCGGATGCCGTCCAGTTGGTCCGCGGGCCCGATCTTCGCCTGTCCTTCGTAGCCTGGATGGGAGAGCCCCTTGGCGGTCCGCTCCGCGGTCCCCAGGTACTTCACCTGGGCGTCGGCCATCTTGACGCCATGCTTCAACACCTCCACGTCGACGGCATCATGGGGACGCCCCACGCTGACGGTCGTGTGGGCCTGGAGCTCCAGCCGGCCCTGGAGCGCGGCCTCCGCGTTGAAGGTCGCCACATGGAACTCCTCCGCCACACGCCCTGCGAGCTGTGCGTCGGTGGCGTTCACGTACTGTCTTCCCAGCAGGTCGATGGCGGCTTCACCCTGCCGCAGGAAGTCGTTGGCGACCTGGGCGCTGACATTGTGCTGGGCCGCGTTGCCCGCCGCCGAAACCGACGCGGCGCTCGCCGCCCCTGCGCTGGAGACGGGGATACCGGCCTGGGGTGTCTTGGATTGATCTGGCTCCACGGGAAGTGAAAGCCTAGTTCATCCTCTTCCATAAAGGCAGCCGCACGATGCGCGAGAAGAACCTGGAGTACATGCTGGATTGGATTGCCGTGCAGGAGCTGGTCGCCGAGTACGGGCAGGCCATCGACCATGGCAAGGACACGGGTGACTGGACCCGGTGGGAGCGGGTCTTCGCCCCGGAGGTGACGTCGGACTACTCCCGCTTCATGGGCGTGCCGCCCTCCACCGCGCCGCGCGCCGTGCTGGCGCAGTTCGGCAACAAGGCACTGGAGTGTTTCACCCGCGTGCAGCACGCCACCGCCAACACGGTGCGCACGGAGTTCACCAGCCCCACGCACGCCACGGTGCACGCCTACGCGGAGGTGTCCCACTTCTTCACCATGGACGGGTTTCCCCAGGAGTGGACCCTGGTGGGACGCTACACGCACGAAGTCGTGAAGACCCCCGCGGAGGGCTGGCGCATCCAGAAGGTCACGCTGGATCCCATCCACCACCGGGGCAACCTGCTGGGCCTGGAGTTCGCCCGCGGCAAGCGGCTCGGCACGCCGTGACGCCGGACGTGCGGTAACGCGGCCCCGTCACCGCGCGCGCTTCTTCCGGGCCCTGGCCGGAGGCTTCGCGAGCGCCTCCGCCTGCGTCCCGATGGTCTCCGCCAGGAAGTCCACCACCGCGCGCACCCGGACGTTGTGGGCCAGGTCCTCGTGGAACACCAACCACACGGTCCGCTCCAGCTCCGGCAGGGCGTCACGCAGGGGCACCAGCTCCGGATGCAGGTGGCCGAAGAACGCCGGCAGCAGCGCCACGCCCAGTCCCTCGCGCGCGGCCTGGAGCAGCCCCAGGATGGATGTCAGGCGCAGCGCCACGGTGGCCTTCGCCGCGTGCACGTCCAGCCACTTCGACTCCGGCCAGCGCCGCGAGTCCTGCGCGTAGCCCACCACCGAGTGCCCCTGGAGCCCCGTGTCGAAGCGCACCGGCCCCCGGCGGGAGAGATAGGCCTTCGACGCGAAAGGGACTACGCCAATGGCAGCCACCTTCCGGGCCCGCAGCGATGCCTCTCGCGGCCGGACCAGCCGGATGGCCACGTCCGCCTCGCGCCGCACCAGCGAGAGCGCTTCGTAGCCGGAGAGCAGTTGCAGCTCGATTTCCGGATGGCGCTCCTGGAACGCGGCCAGCCACGGCATCACGTTGTGGACCAGGAAGGAGTCCGTCGCGGTGACCGTCACCGGCCCGGAGGGGCGCAGGTCCTCGCCGCTGGCGAGCCGCTCCACCCGCAGCGCCTCTGCCTCCACCGCCTCCGCGGCCGGAAGGATGCGCAGCGCCACCGCCGTGGGCCGCAGGCCCGTGGGCGTCCGGTCGAAGAGCCGCGCCCCCAGCTCCTTCTCCAGCACGGCCAGGCGCCGGCCCACCGTGGTCTGGTCCACCTTCAACCGCCGCGCCGCCGCGGAGAGGTTCCCTTCCCTCGCGATGGCCAGGAAGTGCCGCAGGTCGCTCCATTCGGGCATGGGCTGCACTTTCGCAGAGGTGCCCTGCGGAATCGGGCATTTTCGCAGGCCCGCCCCGAAGCCATCCTCCCCGGCGTTTCCTTCCACCGAGGAGTGCCTCCCATGAAGACCCTGCCCAAGCTCGTCGCCGCCGTCGCCGTCCTCTCCGCGTTCACCTTCGCCGCCGCCGGGGGCAAGGAGTCCGCCGCGTTCCAGCAGACCGCCTACGACAAGCTCACCTGGACGGAGATGATGCCCGGCGGCCCGTCCGTGCACGTGCTCTGGGGCGACATGAAGAAGGGCCCGTATGCCCTGCTGATGAAGTTCCCCGCCGGGTTCGACTCCGGGCCGCACACCCACTCCGCCGGCTACCACGGCGTGCTGGTGAAGGGCCGCATGACGAACACCAGCGAGGGCGCCGCCGGAGCGGGCGCCGTGGAGGCCGGCAGCACCTGGGACCAGCCCGGCAAGGTGGTGCACCGCAACCAGTGCTCGCCGGACGCCGAGTGCGTGATGCTCATCGCCCAGGACAAGCCCTTCGACTTCGCGCCCGCCAAGGCGAAGTGACGCTTCAGCGAGAGTCGCGGCGCTTCTGCTGCCGGGCGAACTCCGCCCGCAGCGCACCGCCGATGCGCTTGCCCGTCACCTGGGTGGGCTTGCGGATCTTCTGGAAGTCCTTCGTCTGCTGGATGTAGCCACCGCGGTGCTTCTTCGAGGTGGTCTCCTTCGGAGGCTGGAACATCGGCGAGGCTCCTGTCCGGATGGGGCTGACGACTGTTCTCCAAACATGCGGCACCTCCCGGAGGGTTGCCATCCCTCCAGGACGGAGCGCGGGCGGGCAGGCGGGCTCAGACCCGGACGGGCACCACCAGGGACGCGGCATGACCGTCCGTGGTGTTGCCCGTCACGGTCGCCAACTGCGTGGACGCGCCGTCGCTGAAGACGTTGTCGCGTGAGAGCGAAATCTGGCTGAGGTCGCGGACGCGCTGCGAATAGCCGGACGTCGCGTAGACGGTGTGCGTCGTCGCTGCTGCCGCGCGAGTCCCAAGGCGCCGGGGGTGACGCGTTTTTGCAATCCAGGCGCGGGCTCCTGGCGTATCTGTCCGGCCACCAGGCAAGGGAGCAGACACCCATGACGAAGCGCGCGAGTGGTCCTTTCGACGTCAAGCTCACCCCCATGGCGCCAGAGGCGGGCGCGGTGGAGGCGGCTCCGGGCCGGATGATGCTCGACAAGCGCTTTCACGGCGGGCTGGACGCCACGAGCCAGGGACAGATGCTCGCGGTGCGGACGCCGGTGGACGGGTCCGCGGGCTACGTGGCCATGGAGCGCGTCAGCGGGACGCTGGACGGCCGCGCCGGCACCTTCGCGCTCCAGCACTCCGGGACCATGACGCGAGGTGCCCCCCAGCTGGTCATCACGGTGGTGCCGGACTCCGGAACCGGCGAGCTCACGGGGCTCACCGGTTCGATGACCATCGACATCGCGCCGGGCGGGAAGCACTCCTACGACTTCCAGTACACCCTGCCCGACGCGCCGTGACTCACGCGCCTCGCGTCACCCGAAGCCATGACAGGGCTTGGAGCGCCGCGAACCACGCGCCTCCCGAAAGCACATGCCGGAGCTGATTCATCCGGGCCCACCGCACGGCGGTCTCCACGGCCGCCGGAGTGTCTGGTGATTGCATCAGCCGGACCATCGTGGGGATGAAGTACGAAAAGGTCAGCACCCGGTCCACGAGCGCCACCAGCGCGGCCGCGAGCCACCAGGAGCGCAGCGGCCCCGTGGCCCGCGTGGCGAAATAGAGACTGGCCAGCGTGAGCAGCGTCAGCGGCCCCGTGGTGACGAAGCCCCAGAAGCGCCGGCCCACGTCATCCTGGCGCGCCGCCTCCGCGGACCAGTGCGCGCCCGTGACGTCGAGCCACCGGGGGAGCGCGATGCGGTGCTCATAGAGCCCCGCGCCGAACGCGACGCCCAGGTTGAGCACGAAGAGCCACAACAGGATTTCCGCCGCGGAAGGCTTCAGGTTCATCATGGGGCCAGCATGCGTCCCATGCCCCCGAACGTCTTTCGTGCCCTTGTGCTGTTTTTCTCAATCCTGCGGTGTTCTCCATGAGCCCCCGGCACGCACTCCTCGCCCAGATTGGCGCCGACGTCGTCCGCTTCCAGGAAGCCTCCGCGGAGTTCGACTCCGCCGTGGGGGCAGTGCTCGCGCTCGGCCGCGAGGAGCTGACCTGTCTGGCGCAGCTGCACTTCGGAGGCCCCGCCCCCCTGAGCGCGGTCGCACGAGGCGCGGATGTGGAGCGATTGGAGCTCGCCGGATACGTCCAGCGTGAGGGCTCGGGAAACACCAGGAGGCTCGCGCTCACCGGGCATGCGCGCGAATGGATTGAAACCCTCTGGGGTCCCCTCCAGGCGGATGGCTTGCGGCTGATGGCGCCCCTGCCGGACGCGGAGTTGAAGGTCATCGCCCGGTTCCTGGGCGAGGCGAGGAAGGTGCAGGACCGCCATTCCGCCCGCGTGGCGAAGCTGCTCCAGGAACCCGGAGGGTCGCGAGCGGCGCGGCGGCGCGGTGGCCTCTCCGCGGCGGCGCTCCACCGCGTGCGGCTCTTCGTCGAAGCGCACCTCGCACGGAAGATACGGGTGGGCGAGCTGGCCCGGCGCTCGGGGCTGAGCGTCTTCTACTTCACCCGCGCCTTCCGGCAGTCCATGGGCATGACGCCGCACGCCTACGTGCAGCAGCGGAGGGTGGAGCGGGCGCGTGACCTGTTGAGCCACACGACCCGCTCCCTCGGAGACATCGCGCTCGCGGTCGGCTTCAGCTCCCAGAGTCACTTCACCACGGTGTTCCGCCGGGTGACGGGGCTCACGCCCGCGGTCCTGCGGCGCGCGGGACGCTGAAGCATTCGCGAGCCCGGGTGGGAAGATTGGCGCCGACGCACGTAGTAGCGGGTGAGCCCATTTTCCAGGCACCCCACCATGGCCCGTCCCAAGAGTCCCCTCGTCTGGATCCTCCTCGCGGTCGGAGGTGCCTGCGCGTTCTGCTGCACCGGAACCCTGGGGCTCATGGCCCTGGGCCTCTTCGCCGGAGACAGCGACACGCCCGGAGCTCCAGGGGCCGTGAACCGGGCGCGCGGCGGCAGCCCCGGCGAACCCGGCGGCTTCGCGTTCGACGCGCCCCAGGGGTGGAAGACCCAGGAGGACGGGCGCTTCATCCTCGAGTGGGACGACCGGGGCGACACCCTGGGAGTGGAGGTGCTCCGGCTGCCGGCGCTGCCCGGGCTCGACGACGCCGAGGGCCGGCTCGCGAAGGTGTGGCAGGAGCGCATTGGCGCGGACTGGAACCGCGTGCCGCAGAACCCGCTGGTAATGCGGCGCTTCATGTCCAACGGGGCCCGCGCCTTCTTCACCGCCGCGGAGGTGCGCGCGAAGAACAACGACCGGAGCTTCCGCGTGAGCCTCTATCTGGTGGAGGCGGGCGACCGCCTGGAGCCGCTCGTGTTCATCCAGAGCTTCATGACGCCCGGGGGTCTGGGTGAGGCCCTGTCGGCCTCGTTCTCCTGGAACACGTCCTACCTCCGGGTGGAGGAAGCGCTGAAGGGTGTGCGCGGCAGCCCCGTGGGCCTGCCGCTGGTGGACGACGCGGAGGTGGTGGGCCACTTCGTCTACGGCACCAGCACCACGGCCCAGTGGGCCAACGCCTATACCGGCGGCACCACCATGACGGCGGTCTCCTACAGCATCGACTACACCTTCGGCGCCAATCACGCGTTCCAATACAAGTACGGGGGCGCGTCCGGCCAGGTGGGGGCGATGAAGTTCGGCTCCGATGACGACCAGGGCACCTGGAGCGTGAAGCACGACGTGCTGACGCTCACCGGAGCGAAACGGACACGCCGGTACCTGCTCATCGGGGCGGCGCGCTCGCCGGAGGGAAAGCGCACGCTCTACCTCATGAGCGACAACGGAGGCTGGTCGCTGGCGCCGGGGGCCATTGGCCAGAATGGCGAGCTGTACGTAGCGGTGGACTGAGATTCACCCGGCCCGGTGACACCGCCAGGGGTCACCGGTGTTCCATCCGCCGGCCGGAAAGCGCCGGCCCTTCCCTCACAGGAGATGGAACATGGCTGTCCTGCACCGCGGACTGCGGCTGGGTATGGCATTGCTCGCGAGCTTCACGGCCCCCGCCTGCGGGCCGGAGGCACCGGCCGGTGCCGCGCTGGAGGCGGGCGAGCAGGAGCTGGAGGCGGTGCAGTCGCCCCTGCCGCCCCTGAACCGCGAGGCGCTGCGCCAGGCCATCGCGGGGCTGCCGAACGCGGAGGTGTCCGGCGCCCTGGTCCGGGTGAGCGGCGCGGACGGGCGTTGGCTGGGTACGTCCGGAGTGGCCGACATCCGCACCGGCGCTCCGGTGCCCGCGGACGCGCACTTCCGCATTGGCAGCATGACGAAGACGTTCACGGCCGTCGTCGTGCTGCAACTCGCGGCCGAGGGGCGCGTGGACCTGGACCGGCCCGTCCAGGACTACCTGCCGCGCCTGCTGCCCGCGGGCGTCTACGCGCCCATCACCGTGCGCCAGTTGCTCAACTTCACCCACGGCCTGCCCGGCGTGCCGGTGCCGCAGAAGGACCCCGACTGGTTCTTCGAGAACCGCTTCCGGCGCTTCAGTCCCCGGGAGCTCGTCTCCCTGGCGCTCCCCCAGGGCCCCCGCTTCGCCCCGGGCACGCAGCAGGAGTACGGCAACATCGGCTACCTCGTGGCGGGGCTGCTCATCGAACAGGTGACGGGCCGCCCCTATGGGGACGCGGTGCGCGAGCGCATCCTGCGGCCGCTGCACCTGCGGGACACCTTCGTGCCCGGCAACGACGTGACCCTCCCCGGGCGCCACGCGCGTGGCTACGAGGAGGTCGAGCCGGAAGAGACAGGCTGCCCGGCGGGTGCCATCGCGTACGGCACGCGCTGCCTGGTGGACGTCACCGAAGCCAGCCAGTCCGTGCCCTGGGCCGCGGGAGAGATGATCTCCACCGCCGAGGACATGGACCGCTTCCTCGTCGCGCTCTTCCAGGGGCGGCTGCTGCCGCGCAAGCTGCAGGAGGAGCTGTTCACCGTCCCGGACCTGCCCGCCGCGGGAGGGGGCCGCGCCAGCTACAGCGCGGGCCTCAGGCGCCACGACGTCAACGGCGTCATCTTCTGGGGCAAGACGGGCGACCGGCACGGCTACAACAACGGGATGGGCGCCACGCGGGATCTGCGCCGGCGCCTCATCTATTCGGTCAACACGCTCCACATGGGAGGGGACCAGCCGGACATCGCCGTGCGGATCATCATGGCGGCCCTGCAGGGGCCCTCCCAGCCATAGGGGTTGGGGCGAGATGGGGTTAGCCTGCCACGTCACATTGACTGGAGGCTCCCATGGCAACGCTCGACACGCCTGTCATCATCGGCCGTTCAAGCTCGCACTTCACACGCATTGCCCGGCTCTTCGCCACGGAGCTGGGAGTCGACCATTCCTTCCAGGTGGTGCGGGACCTCCTGTCCACGAACCCGGAGGACTACGGCGGCAACCCCGCGCTCCGGATCCCCGTCCTGAAGACAGCTCAAGGCGCCTGGTTCGGAGCGCTCAATGTCTCCCGAGAGCTGTGGCGGAGGTCGAATCCCAGGCCCCGGGTGGTGTGGCCGGAGGACCTGGACACGCCCCTGCTGGCGAACATGCAGGAGCTCACCCTGCAGGCCATGGCGACGGAGGTGACGCTGGTCATGGAGAAGATGGCCGGCGCCGGAGAGGGCACGACCCACGCACGCAAGCTCCGTGAGTCATTGCTCAACATGATGGCCTGGCTGGAAGCGAACGCGAGCGCCGCGCTGGCCGCCCTCCCACCTGAGCGGGGCCTGAGCTACCTGGAGGTCACTCTCTTCTGCCTCGTGACCCATCTGGAGTTCCGGGACGTCCTACCCACGGCCTCCCATGCAACGCTGAACCGCTTCTGTCAGCAGTTCGCACAGCGCCCCTCCGCCAGCACCACCCTGTTCCGCTTTGATGTCTGACCATCACCAAGAGCCCCACTGATGTCCGTCGCCATCCTCATCAATTTCAAATCGACAGACCGGGCTCCCCACTACATCCCGGGAGCCACCCAGGGGGAGTACCATGGCGTGTGGCTTCCCGCGGCGGAGAAGCTTGGCCTCAAGTGGGTGCCGTTGTTTGAAGACGGCCCAGTTGTCGATGTGAACGATCTGCCTGCACTGATGCATGAGTTCCGGCAGCTGCGGGACGCGTTGGCAGACAGCCCGAAGAACGCCGCAATCCTCGAACACATTGATTCAATCTTGGAGGAGTTCAGCGCGTTGGACATCACCGAGGTCTCCAGAATCGTCATTGGTTGACGGCAGCGCTCGTCCAGGCTCTACGGTCGCCGCGGAGCCTTCTTCCTTCGCGCCCCCATCGCGCCTGACGCGGCTCCCTTGAGGAGGCGGCGGAACGTGGGGCACTCCATGTGGCTTGGCGCGGGGCAGGACGCGGCGTGCCGCAGTCCGTCGCGCATCGCGCTCAGCTCGCGGATCGTCTTGTCCAGCTTCTCCGCCTGGGCCGCGAGCAGCTTCCGGTCGATTCGAAGTCGCCCGTCCGGCGCGAACATGCGCGCGATCTCATCGAGCGAGAAGCCCGCTGCCCGCCCCATCGCGATCAGCGCCAGCCGCTCCAGCACCTCGGGCCCGAACAGGCGGCGCAGCCCCCGCCTGCCGATGGAGGCAATCAGCCCCCGCTCCTCATAGAAGCGCAATGTCGAGGCGGGAACACCGGAGCGCTTCGCCACCTCCGTGATGTCCAATGCGGTCATCCTCTTGACCTCAAGTCGACTTGAAGTGGCACCCTGCGGCTTCTGGTTCTTGAAGGCAAGTCGGAGGAACACCCATGGATGACACGCGCCAGCCCGAGGACGAGCAGTCGAAGCTGTGGAACGGCACCGCCGGACACGCCTGGGCTGAAAACCAGGCGGTGCTCGACGCGATGTTCAAGCCGCTCGAAGACCTGCTCGTCGAAGCAGTCGTCGCAGGCTCCGCGAGCCAGGTGCTCGACATCGGTTGCGGCACGGGCAGCACGACGCTCGCCGTCGCGCGGCGGCTGGGCGCGAAGGGCCACTGCACCGGCATCGACATCTCCGAGCCCATGCTCGCCGCCGCCCGGGCCCGGGCCAGCCAGGAGGGCACCCCGGCCCGCTTCATCCGCGCCAACGCGCAGCTGCACGCCTTCGAGCCCGCGAGCTTCGACATGATCATTTCGCGCTTCGGCGTCATGTTCTTCGAGGACCCCGTCCGGGCCTTCGCGAACCTGCGCCGTGCCGCGAAGAACGACGCCAAGCTCCTGGCCATCGCGTGGCGCAGTCCTTCGGAGAACCCGTTCATGACGACCGCCGAGCGCGCTGCGGCGCCGCTCGTGCCGAACCTCCCCACCCGCCGGCCGGACGCGCCTGGGCAGTTCGCCTTCGCGGATTCGAAGCGGGTCCACCGCATCCTGGAAGAGAGCGGCTGGGCCGGAATCGACATCCAACCCATTGAAGTCACCTGCACCCTGCCCGAGAAGGAGCTGGTCAACTACCTGACCCGGTTCGGGCTCCTCGGAAGGGTCCTCCCGGAGGTGGACGAGAGGACTCGCGCCCAGCTCATCGAAACGGTCCGCGCCGCGTTCGAGCCCTTCGTGCACGGAGCGGAGGTCCGCTACACCGCTGCCTGCTGGAAGGTGGGAGCCAGGGCGTCAGCGAGCCCCTGAGCTTTCAACGTGGCCCGGGAATTTCACGGCCCGCTGGAGCCGCGTCTACGGTCCAGCGGATCCTGCTTCGTCTCCACGCAGGTGGCCCCCTGGGCCTGGGCCCTGCGGACCCGCGCATCGCAGTGCTGCCACGCCCCCGCGGGTGTAGCCATGCTCCCGCCAAGATGGACCGCGCATGAGGGGGTGTGTCCCCAGATGTCGCCCTGCATCCAGTAGAGGAACGTCTCCGTCATCTCTCCCGGCCGGGTGCACTCGATGTAGTGAGCCTTGCCGTCCGCCTTGAAGAACGCGCTCGTCGTCGCGTTGGGGACCTGCTTCTTCGGCGGAAGGAGCGTTTCGAAACGCGCCTGGAAGCCCGCCACGAGGGTGCCATCCGCCGCGAGCCGGATGGGCGGTGTCACCGGCTGGCCCGCGAACTCGTCGAAGAGCCCATCCACCACCACGGACCCGTCCGGCATCGCCGCCACCATCCGGAGGAAGCCCGAGGTATCGGGATTGCGCTTCGCTTCCGCCGCCGCCTTCCGGTAGCGCAGTCCCGCGCCGAGCCCTTTCTGGAACCGCGCATCCACCGAGCCGTCCGCCTTCAAGCGCACCAGGCCCGGAGCGCGCCAGGGGCCCTCCGGCGGATCCACGGCGGGGATGTAGTTCTGGGCGAGTACGAGGCTCCCACCTGGTCCAAGCCCCATCTCCGACACGCGCATGAAGCGGCCCTGGGGGTATTCCCCCTCCTGCCGGAAGGTCTTGTAGGTGGGGTCGAGCCGCCCGTCGGACGTCAGGCGCATGACGTGCGCGCGCGTCTCTCCCTGCACAACGTCTCCCACCCCGACGACCGAGCCGTCCGGACGGGGAGCGATGAGGCTCAACTCGATGCCGCCCTCCCCCTTCATCACCCAGGAGATGAGAGGCGTGTTGAAGCTCGTATCCGGCTTCCACTGCGCGTTGAGGGCGAGGACGGGAACCTCGGACCGGCTCCCCTCCGGTTGGAACCGGCCGCTCAGGAAGAGGCCTCCGTCGGCCCGGGCGCGGACCTGCTTCAACACATACCAGCCCAACCTGAGCTCGTTCAGGACCGGGTCGAAGCGCTCGGCGCGTTCGAGGGTGCCAGCGGGGGTGAAGCGCAGCAGCCACAGCGGCACCTGCTTCAGGTAGGTCTCGTCTGGCGTTGACGCCGCGACGATGAGCCGCGACTTCGCATCCACCTCCGCGGTGATGATGAACGACGAGGCGCCCACCTTGTCGAGCAGCGCCGCGCGCACCTTGCGGTTGAAGGCGTCGTCTCTCGCCCCCGCCGCCGTGTGGCGGACGAGCTCGTGGGCCACGCTCGCAGGGCCACTCTCGCCCCTGGGAGCCTTCTCGTCGCGGGAGGAATACGTCGCGATGTAGCCCCCGGAAGGCACGGCGAGCAGCTGCACCAGCTCCTTCATGCGGTCCCGGTCGGACGCGGCTTCGAGCGCCACGGAGGCAGGCGACGTGTCGCGCTTGCCCAGGGCATCGATGACCACGACGCTGCCCACCGGCTCGCCGTTAAATCGATTGCAGGTGTGCCCCACCACGCCCCAGGCGCCCTTGGGCGCGGGGAGGACGGCCACGAGCTCGCAATCCTCATTCGGCTCGTGGAACTGGTCATTGGGTGACCAGATTCCGTCCTCCTCCGCGAAGGCCCCACCGCCCAGTGCGAGCACGAGCAACACCGTGCCCGCGTTCCTCAAAGCCTGCATCGCGCGCTCCCGTTTGACTCAAGGTCGCACCATGCTGCCACGCCGCGTGCCCCCCTGGAACCGGCGCGCGGGTGAGCGCTTCAAGCGGGCCAGTTGCCTTCCATGGGATGCGGGCCGTCCGTGAAGGCGCGCACCAGGTGGATGCCACCGACGAAGGCGCCTGCCCATGAGCCGCCCCTGCCGCCGAAGGACTCCTCACGGTCGCCACGCGAGCGCAGCGCGTTGATGCCCACCTTGAAGGCATGGAGCCGCTCCGCGATGCGCCGGGCGAGCTCCGGGTCGTCCGTCGCCACCGAGGCCACGAGCGCGCCGTTGGAGACGTTGGCCTCCCGCAGCAGCTCCTCCTCGGAGTCCACCGACACCAGGACGTCGACGGGGCCGAAGGGTTCACGCAGGTAGAGCTCACTGTCACGCGGGACGCCGAAGAGCAGGACGGGCGGCAGGTATGCACCCCGCTCCTGCCGCGCGGAGAAGGCGTCCTCCGCGAGCATCCCCTGATGCAACACCTGCGTGCCCTGCTTTCGCGCCTCGTCGATGAGGGAGCGGAGCTCCTGGACCTTGCTCGGGGAGATGAGCGGCCCGAAGTCCACGTGCGCCCCCAGGACCGGATTGCCGACGCGCAACGTGGAAACCGTATCGACATACGTCCGGACGAACTTCGGGACGAGCGACTTTTCGACGACCCAGCGGGTGTAGGCGGTGCAGCGTTGCTTGCCGAAGTCGAAGCCCGCGCGAATCTGTTCGCCGAGCCCGTCCCAATCCGTGAAGTGCGTGATGGCGTAGGCGTTCACGCCCTCCATCTCCAACGCATAGCGCTTGTCCGTGTCACGCAGGCGGCGGTGGACCTCACCGCCGTTGGCGCGACCGCCAATGAAGGCGACGCCCGCGATGTGGGGATGGCCGACGAGCGCCTCGGAGAGGTCCCTTCCGCGTCCGCCGACGAGCGAGACGGGAAGGCCCGCGCGGCGCAGCAAGGCGAAGGCAAGCGTGAGTGAGACGCCGCCACCCTGGGTCGGAATCTTCGCGATGACCGAGTTGCCCGCGAGCGACTGCACGAGCACGTTGAGCAGCAGGACGGAGAAGGGATAGTTCCAGGAGGCGATGTTCGAGACCAGGCCGAGCGGCTTGCGGCCATCGATCATCCGGCCCATCTGCTCCAGGTACCACGCGATGCCCGCGAGACACCGGTCCACGTCGTTGGAAGCCGTGGGCAGCGTCTTGCCAATGTCCCATGCGAGGATCCGGACGAGCAGGTCCCGGTGCGAATGGAGCAGCACCACCGCCTCCGCGACAGTCCGGGCGCGGTCATCGAGCGGCCGGGCTGCCCAGGGCGCGAACTCCGCTGCTGCCTGCTCGACGCCCTCGGCGACCTGCGCGGCGCCAAGCAGCGGCAGCTCCGCGAGGACGCTGCCGTCGACCGGCGAGATGGCCTTGAACCAGGCAGGCGGCTGGACCCATTTCCCAGCGACAGGAGAGAGCAACCGGCCCTGGGAGTCGAAGGCTTCCGGCACGGCCCTCCGTGCCTCGGCCAGCAGGAGACGACTTTCAAGATGACGAAGGGGCTCGCCACCACGTTCGGTATCCAGCATGGGTGCACCTCCTCGCGCGTCCAATCCGCGCTGAATCAATTGAATCCACGGCCCGTGACGAGCTGCGGCATGTTCGCAATATCGTCATGCACGCCCCGTCTGTCTGGGGTGGCAGGCAGGGGCCCGCCGGGAGGCGTGAGCAGCCCCGGAAGGCGAGCGTCCTGGAACCGATACGCTGGGGGCATGAACGCCCGCCAGCCACCGCGACTCCTCACGGAAGACGACCTCGCTCGCCATCTCGCGCAGGCCTACCGGCTCGCGAGGGCCGATGACCTTTCATGGCGCCCCATCCAGGAGCATCTCCACGCGCGGAGAAGTGCCGCGTTCATCGAGGCATTCGCAGGACAGCTCGTTCAGCACTACGCCCAGGTCCCAGGCGTGTGCGTCTTCCGGAAGACGCGACCCGCGCAGCACTTCAAGCGCGGTGGCAGCCAGCGCAGCGAGTTCCTGTTCGATGTGCTCGCCTGCGTCATGGAGAAATGCCCACCGGCCATCCGCGCCGACGTTGGTCTGCTGGACTTCATCCAAGCCCCCCTGTTCCAGATGGAATCCGAGCTCGCACAGGACACCGCCGAGGCCGCCGAGGACTTCAGCAAGTTGGTGTGTGGCGCGGCCCCCCAGAGCCTGTTCGTCGGTCCCCTGACCCACAACCCTGCTGCGTTCCTGAAGGTGCTCTCGTGCATCGCGCCGCACGTGCCTGGCGAAGAGGTGTACTGCGGCTTCATCCTCCACCCGAAGGACTGGGCGGACAGCGATGAACTCCCGAAGCTGTACCGGTGGCGGGTGGACCGCTGGGATGAGGTATCGACGCAAGCCTGACCGGCGGTGGCTCGCGAGCCGGGCCTCGCAGCGCGCCAACAAGGCACGGTGCGTCACGCATGCGCCCTGGACAATTGCAGCCACCGTTCAAGTAATTGCCATGTGTGCGGCGGGCGGCCACGCTCGCGTCGCATGAGACACAAGCGGCTGATGAGGATTGGCGTTGTCGGCGGCGGGGCCATGGGGTGCGGCATCGCACTCGAGCTCGCCATCGCCGGCAGACAGGTGGTGCTCTTCAACAGGCAGGCGCAGAGCAGCGAGGCAGCGCGCGTGAAGCTGGAGCGCGACGCCGCGCTGCTGGTGGAGGCAGGGATGCTCGGCGCGGAGCAACGCACCACCGCGCTCGCGCGCATCCATCGCACCACGGTGCTCGCCGAGGCCGCCGTGGTTCAGGACCTGGTCATCGAGTCCATCCCCGAGGACCTGGCGCTCAAGCAGCAGCTCTTCAAGGAGTTGGACCGGCTCGCGGCACCGGACACCCTGCTCGCCACCAACACCACCGCGCTGAGCGTGACAGCCATTGCCCGCGACTGCGCGCACCCCGAGCGGGTCCTCTCCGCGCACTACTACCTGCCCGCGCACCTGGTGCCGCTGGTGGACGTCATCCCCGGCGAGAAGACGTCACCCGACGCGGTGGAGACGGTGCGGCGCTTCCTTGAAGAACTGGGCAAGTCGCCCGTGGTCTTCACGCGGGACGTGCCGGGCTCGGTGGGACCACGCCTGCAACAGGCGCTCATCGGAGAAGCGCTCCGGATCGTGACGGAGGGCGTGGCCACGCCGGAGATGGTGGACCGCGTGCTCACCCAGGGCATCGGGCGGCGCCTGGGCGCCTCTGGCATCTTCGACCGGCTGGACCTCGTGGGCCTGGACTTCATCACCAACGTCCTGCGCGGCTCGGGGCGCCCGGTGCCGCCGGTGCTCGCCCAGAAGGTGGACCAGGGCGAGCTGGGCTTGAAGACGGGCCAGGGCTTCTATCCGTGGACGCCAGACAGCGCCGCCGCCTTCGAGGAGCGCATGGCCCGCCACCTCATCACGCAGCTGCGCGAGGACCGGGCCGCGGGCCGCCTCCCCACACCGGAGTCCGAGGAATGAGCGCCGACGTCGTGCTCGTGGATCCGGCGGCGCTGTCTGACTTCATGGCGGACGCCGTCCGGGAGTACACGGCGTGCACGCCGGAGCTCCCGCCGCGCAGCTGGGCCGTGCTGCTGGGGCGCTTCACGGACGACGCGATGCACGTGGAGCGCGTGGGCTTCGCCACCAACATCCGCGAGACGGACGACTCCGTGCTCCAGGAGTTCGAAGCAGCCATCATCCCCCGCTTCGGCGCCTGCTACGCCAACGGCCGGCGCGGCTACTGGTGCGAGCCCCGCGAGCTGCTGCGCATCACCGCCGAGGCCGAGGCCGAGGGGCTGGAGGTGCTCGGCTCCATCCACCTGCACCCGGACTGGCACCGCATCGGCCCGCCCCACGAGCGAGGCCTGCGCGTCAGCCAGGAGCCCACGCCCATGGACCGGCACCTGTTCCAGGGCAGCGGCTGGCCGCTCAACATGATCCTCTACCTGGAGCGGCGCGAAGGCAGGCTCTACCACTCGCTCGGAGCGTGGGCTCCGCCCGCCGACACAGCGCCCGAAGCAAGCTGCCGTGCGCTGGCCATCCGCATGCGCACTCCGGAATCTGGCGAGAAGTCAAAGGATGTGGCGCCTGGAATTGGCAATAGCGCTTGAACCTGCCGACAGACCGCGCTGAGAAAGGAGGGATGCCCCCCCTTCCAGGATGCTCGGCGCTGGTTGCCACGCGAAACCGCTGGGAGCTTCTTGTCGGGCGTTCCTTGCCCTCCATCCACCAGCAGACCCACGCGGTTCGCGAGGTCGTCGTGGTGAATGACGGTGCGTCATTCAATGCCGAGCAGCAGGCGGCGCTGCGAGAACTACTCCATCCGCTGCCTCTCGTGGTGCTCGACAACCGGAGGACCCCGGGGGCAGCGGGCGCGTGGAACACCGGCCTGGAGCATCTGCTCGCCCGCTCACGCGACGGATTCGTAGCCCTCCTCGACGATGACGACACCTGGGAGGCGTCGCATGTCGCCGAGAACCTCCATGCCGCAGAGCGTGCGAGGGCAGACATCGTCGTGTCCGGACTCCGGCTGGTGATGGATGGCCTCGAGCGGGAGCGCTCACTTCCGGAAGGGCTTGTTCCCGGCGACTTCCTCGTCGGGAATCCGGGATGGCAGGGGTCGAATACGTTCGTGTCCCGGCGCCTGTGGGCGACGGTTCGGGGATTCCGGGATGGGCTTCGGAGCCTCAACGACAGGGACCTCGCCATCCGCCTGCTGAGGACACCGGAGAGCAGGGTCGCATACACTGGCCAGTGGACCGCGACCTGGCACCTGTCCACCCAAGGGGATGCGCTGTCGTCACCGCGCTCACCGGCGAAAATCTCGGGCTTGCGCTGGTTCTGGCGGCTCTACGGTGGTGAGATGTCGAAAGCCCAGGCCGAAGCGTTCTTCTCGCGCGCCGAAGGGCTGTTCGGCGTGCGCCGCACCGAAATCGAAGCGCGAGGGGAAGATGTTCCCCCGCACCAGCGGCCGTGGGGGGATCTGCATGAGAGCGTCTGAGAGCAGCTTCGGCAGGCCGCCGAAGGCATCGGGCCGGTGGTTGCTCCCGCTACGGCTGTGGTACCGGGCGCGGGCATGGTGGCGCCATCAGCGAGTCTCCCGAAGCTTCACACACGTACTTGGACCTCAGTACCGCCGCAGCCAGGAACTCATCGAGATAGACATCACCTATCTCTGCAACCTGAACTGCTTCAACTGCAACCGCTCCGTGAGGCAGGCTCCGGAGGCACTCCACCTGCCTCTTGAAGCCGTAACCTCTTTCGTCGATCAATCCCTCTCACGAGGGAAGCGCTGGCGGCGCATCCGCGTGCTGGGGGGCGAGCCGACGCTCCATCCCGCCTTCTTCGCCATCATTGAGGAACTGCGCCGCTACCGCCAGTCGCATCCGGAGTGCCTCATCGAGGTCGTGACCAACGGGCATGGGGAGGCCGTCCGGTCGAAGCTCTCCCGGCTGCCAGCGGACATCTGGATCGAGAACTCCGCCAAAACGGGCGAGGTGCAGCCGGCCTTCGGCCCCTTCAACCTTGCGCCGGTGGACGATGCCGCCTACCGGCACGCCGACTTCCGCAATGGCTGCGCCATCATGCGCGACTGCGGGATGGGGCTCACGCCGCTCGGCTACTTCCCGTGCGCCGTGGCGGGCGGGGTGGCGCGCATCACCGGAGAGGGCGGCGGCCGGCGCGAGCTTCCCGGCGATGACGATGACATGGCGGACCTCGTCGAGCGCAACTGCCGGCTGTGCGGGCGGTTCCGAGACGGACACTACGTGCCCACGAACCTCCGGCCTGCGCTGCTTGAGGAGCGCATGTCCCCCTCCTGGATTGCGCTCTACCGGGCCTGGTGGCGAAAGCACAAGCCGGGCCGGCCGCTCCCCACGGTACTCGCCGGCGAAGCCGCCGCGCCTGTGTCCGCGCCAATGGCTCCCCGTTTCGGGAAGCCGACATGACGCCGGAGCTCGCAGGATTCGGACACGCTCGGGCCGTGAGTGTTTCCGGGGCGCTGGTGGTGGCGGTCGCCAGCGAACCGCACGCGTGGGACTCCGAGGTGGTGGTCGCGGTCAACGTTCACGACCAGGCCGGGCCGCTCGCCCGCTGTCTCGAGTCCATCGCGAAGCAGGAACGCCCCGCTGGCGGCCTGGGTATCCTGGTGATCGATGACGGCTCGAGTGACGATTGGGCCGTGACGGTCGGACGCTTCCGACAACGGCTTCCGCTCGTGGTCTGCCGCATGCAGTGCGGCTCTCCTTCTCGAGCGCGCAATGCGGCGCTCTCCTTCGTCGACGAGGCGATGCGCAACGCACGATGGGTCGCTCGGCTTGACGCGGATGACTGCTTCTCGACCGTGCAATCCCTGGCTGCGGCGTGCGAGTTGGGCGACCGGCGCGATGCACACTGGGTGCTCGGAGGGAACCGGCTCGTCCAGGACGGACGGCTTCTTGAGCGGATGAACCCCGCGACGGATGCGCTCCTGCAACCGGACCATGTGCTCTCCGTCCTAAGGTCCATGGCCGAGGGCACCGCCGGGAACGAGCTGCCCTCCTGCAACCTCCTGCTGCGTCCACGAGCGGGTTGGCGCTACCCGGAGGCCGGGAGTGCCGAGGACCACTGGCTCGTCGCGGACCTGCTGTTGAACCACGCTCTTTCAGGCGCGGTGCTCAAGGACCCGCTGTACTGCGATTACAATCTGAGAGGAGATGTGACGGCGGCGAACCGACGTTCGGAGCGATACATCGCCTCACGGCAGGCGCTGTTCGCGCAGGCGCAAGCGTGGGTCGCTCCGCAGGGCGACGCACGATGATTCTGGGGGCGGGCCAGGAGGGAGTCGTCCGGCGCGTCGGCGACTTCGTCGAAAAGCGATTCCATCCGGGCGCCATCGACCCATCGAAGGTGGACTGGTTGAGCCGTGCACTCCGCGGCACCATGCCATTCATTCCCGAACCGGAGTGGACGTTCACCGAAGAGACCTGGGTGTTGTGCTATCCCTGGTTCGAGACGGGTTCCGCCGAGGACATGACCCTGGACGAGCTCAGGGACTTCCTCCTCTTCTGTCTCGAAAAGAATCTCGTCTGCGCGAACATCAAGCGCGCGAACTTCCGTCGGCGCCCTGGGGGCGGGCTGACGTTCGTCGACATCGGTGCGTGGATCGTCCCGATGAACGTCGACTACTTCCGTGACGCCGCGGCGAGGGCGTTTTCCCTTGCCGCGCTCGGTTGGACGGATGAGGCGCTTCGACAGCGCAGCCGTGAGTTGCGCGAGGACGGCGCGCTCACGAGCCTCCCTGGCTTCACCGACTTCTACCGGGAGTTGCTCACCGAGCATGCGCATCGGCAGTGGCGAACCGCCGGATTGCCAGAGCCAAGGGAGCTCGCACCGGCCTCCGACGTGACGCTCCTCATCAAGGCGTGCGCGATGGATGTGGCGGCGCTCCTCACGCAGGTGCGGCACATCGTCGGGCAGCTCGAATCTCCGCGCCGATTCACAAGACGCGTCCTCCTCGTGGATCCGTTCCCTGGCCCGTTTCTGCGCGAATACGCGCCGGGGGACCTGCCGGGCCTGCTCTCCTCGGCACAGCAGCTTCAGCAGGAGGGAACCCTCGACGAGGTCTGGGTTGCGCCCCAGGAGCCGGGACTCATCGCGGAGGTGAACGCAACGTGGTTCGGCCTCTCATGTGGAGCCTCGCACTCCGCGCGCGGCGTCCCCATCACTCCGCAACTCTGGGGCTTCGACCAGGTACGGACCCGGTATGTGCTCCAGTGCGACCTCGACGTGCTCGTCGGCCGTTGCGACTTCGGGCACGACTATCTTGAAGAGATGCGGGCGGCCGCATCGCCGGAGGACGTCCTGGGAGTGGCGTTCAACATCCCGCAGCCCGCGGAAGTGGCGTCGCGGCCGTACGATGCGCCCTCCGGCGCGTTCGTCCCCGAGGTGCGCTGTGGCCTGCTCGACCTGGAGCGGGTTCGTGCGTGCCGGCCACTTCCAAACGAACTCGTCGATGGGCGGCTCGCGCGCTCCTGGTACCGCTCGCTGGAGGGGCACCAACAGCGGCATGGATTGAGGACCCTGCGCGGCGGCGATGCACGGACCTTCTACGTCCACCCTCCGAACACCTTGAAGACGGATGAGGTGTTCCTCGCCCGTGCACGTGACCTGGTCGGCCAGGGACGCGTGCCAGACGTGCAGAGGGGCCAATGGGATCTCACGGGGCACGCCAAGGACTGGACGTATGAGCCACGCCGAGAGTCCATCGTGTTCCTCATCAAGGGGCGAAACGCGGGCCTGTCACGGGTGCGGCGCTGTCTCGGAAGCCTTGCCATGCAAGAGGATCCGCGCTTCGGAGTCGTCCTCATCGACGACGCCAGTGAAGGGCTGTCGCCCTGGCGGCTGGGCTCCCTGCTTGAGCCATTCCGGGACCGATGCACGCTGGTGCGGCACGCATGGCATGCGGGACGAATCCCCAACTTCCGGCTGGGCATCCGTGAGCTCTGTGCCAATCCGGAAGCGCTCGTGGTGGTACTCGACATGGATGATGCGCTGCTGAGCCGCGCTGCCGTCGGCCGGCTGCGAGCCGAGTATGAGCGGGGCTGCGATGTCGTGTTGGCGTCCATGTTCCGGCCGGACAAGCCGACGAAGCTCTACCACCCCGACTTCGTAGAGCCGCGGAGGCACTGGGGCGGCGAGGTATGGATTCACCTGCGCGCCTTCAGGAAGCGGCTCTTCGACGCCATCCCACCAGAAGACCTGCAGCTCGACGGACGGTGGATCGAGCAGTGCACCGACTACGCGACGATGCTCCCCATCGTCGAGGCGTGCCGACAGCCCGTGTACATCCCGGAGTATCTCTACTTCCACGAACGCTCGACGCCTCGCACTCCCGAGGTGCGAGCCGTCAAGGACGACATCATCCGACGCATCCTCGCGAAACGGAGCTGAGCGGCATCCACTGGAGCGGGACTGCGAAGCATCGTCCTCGAAAACCCTCGCGATCTGCCCACGCGTACCGTGAGCAGACCGAAAGAGCCCATAGCCTTCCCGCCTCTACGCAGCGGCGTCAGGCGCCTGCTGGAGCTCCGAGGCTTCGCTGGCGGCCACGGTGCGCGTCTTGGCGATGAGCAGGTAGATGGCAGGCACGAAGTAGAGGGTGAAGAGCGTGCCCAGCGCCATGCCCGTCACCAGCACGAGCCCGATGCTGTTGCGCGCCGCCGCGCCCGGGCCCGACACCAGGACGAGCGGGAAGTGGCCCGCGACCGTGGCCACCGTTGTCATCAGGATGGGACGGAGCCGCTCGGAGGCCGCTTCCTTCACCGCCTCGAGCTTCGACCTGCCCTCCTCCTGGAGGCGGTTGGCGAAGTCCACGATGAGGATGCCGTTCTTCGCGATGAGGCCCACCAGCGTCACCAACCCCACCTGTGAGTAGATGTTGAGCGTGGTGGTGAAGCTGTCCGTGAAGTACGGCATCATCGGGTTCGGCATCCGCAGGAACGTGGTCACCAGCGCGCCAAAGAGCGCCAGCGGCACCGACCCGGCCAGGATGATGAGCGGATCCCGGAAGCTGTTGAACTGGGCCGCGAGCACCAGGAAGATCAGCACCACCGCCAGCCCGAACGCCGGGGCGAACGAGTCCCCCTCCGTGCGCAGCTGCCGGGACTCGCCCGTGTAGTCGATGCGGTAGCCCGCGGGCAGGATGCGCGCGGCCTCCGTCTCCAGGTACGTGAGCGCCTCGTCCAGCGGGCGGATGGCCACGCCGCTGAGCTTCACCGCATTGAGCTGCTGGAAGCGGTTGAGCGACCGGGGCGCCACCTTGTCCTTGAGGGACGCGATGGCGGACAGGGCCACGAGCTTGCCGTCGGGACCGGTGACGTGGATGTCCTTGAGCTGCTCCGGCGTGAGGCGGGAGGAGCGCAGGACCTGCGGGATGACCTTGTAGCTGCGGCCGGCGATGTTGAACCGGTTGACGAAGTTGCCGCCCACTGCGGACCCCAGGTCCTGGCCCACGGTCCCCAGGTTCAGGCCCAGCTGCGCCACCTTCTCGCGGTCGACCTCGAGCTCCGACTGGGGCTGGTCCAGCTTCACGTCGATGATGGGCGGGAAGGCGAACAACCCGCTCTGCGTCGCCTTCTCCTGGAGCTGCTGCGCGAAGCCCAGCAGCTCGTCCGCCTCCGCCGTGGAGGCGATGACGAACTCCACCGGGAAGTTGCCACCGCCCGGCAGCGCGGGGGGCTGGAGGGTGAACGTCTGGACCGCCGGGATGGTGTTCACCCGCTCCTGCGCCTCCGCCATCACCTGCGCCGTGGTCCGCTGGCGCTCCTTGAACGGCTTCAGCACCAGGCCCCAGAAGCCGTTGCTCGGCTGCACGATCTGGAAGTTGAAGCTGGACTCCGGCATGTCCATCAGCAGCTCGCTCGTCTTGGTCACGGACGGCTTCAGCTGATCCAGGGTGGCGTTGGACGGCGTGCTCATGATGCCGATGACGAAGTCCTGGTCCTCCACGGGCGCCAGCTCCCGGGCCGACTGGTTGAACATCACCAGCGCGAGCAAGCTCAGGAAGATCCACGCCGCGTAGATGGGCCCGCGGACGAGCAGCGAGCTGTCCAGGGTACGGGCGTACGCGGCCCGCAGGCGCTCGAAGCCGCGGTTGATGACGCCCGCGAGTCCCTTGTCCTCGTGGCCCGCCTTCAGGAGCACGGAGGACATCATCGGGGAGAGCGTCAGCGCCACCACGCCTGACAGGGTCACCGCTCCGGCCAGCGTGAGCGCGAATTCGCGGAACAGCGAGCCCGTGAGCCCGCCCTGGAAGGCGATGGGCGCGTACACCGCGGCGAGCGTGAGCGTCATGGCGATGATGGGCCCCACCAGCTCGCGCGCGCTCTTGATGGCGGCGTCCACCGGGCGCAGGCCGGCACGCAGGTGGCGCTCCACGTTCTCCACCACGACGATGGCGTCGTCCACGACCAGGCCCACCGACAGCACCACCGCGAGCAGGGTGAGCAGGTTCACCGTGAAGCCGAACACCTGCATCAGGAACACCGTGCCGATGAGTGACACCGGAATGGCCACCACCGGCACCAGGATGGAGCGCACCGAGCCCAGGAACAGGAAGATGACGATGACGACGATGATGAGCGTCTCGATGAGCGTGCTCACCACCTCGTCGATGGCGTTCTGGATGTAGTCCGTGCCGTCGAAGGCGACGCCGCCGTGGATCTGCTCCGGCAGGTCCTTCTTGAGCGAGTCCATCTCCTGGCGGATGCGCTGCATGACGTCCAGCGAGTTGGCGTTGGGCAGCGACCAGATGCCGACGAAGACGGCCGTCTTCCCGTTGAGCGTCACGTCGGTGTCGTAGTCCTCGGCGCCCAGCACCACGTCCGCGACGTCCGACAGCCGCACCACCGCGCCGCCATCCTTGCGGACGATGAGCTGCTTGAACTCCTCCACCGAACGCAGGCCCGTGTTCGCCGTGAGGTTCACCTGCACGAGCGAGCCCTTCGTCTGGCCCACCGCGGCGAGCGAGTTGTTCGTGGCGAGCGCCTGACGGACCTGGATGGGGCTGACGTTGAGCGCGGCCATCTGGTCCGGCTTCATCCACACCCGCATGGCGAACGTGCGCGCCCCGAGGATGTCCGCGCGCTGCACGCCCTCCACCGAGGACAGCCGGGGCTGCACCACGCGCACCAGGTAGTCGGACAGCTCGTTCTGCTCGAGGAAGTCGGAGGTGAAGTTGAGGTACGCGACCGCGAACTGGCTGTCCGCGGACTCGATGCCCATCACGGGCACCTGGGACTCGGGCGGAAGGTCGCCGCGCACCTGGTCGACCTTGGCGCTGATCTCACTCAGGGCGCGGTTGGCGTCGTAGTTGAGCTTGAGCCGGGCGCGGATGATGGAGATGTTCTGCGAGCTGGTGGACTCGACGTAGTCGATGCCGTCCGCCGCCGCGATGACGCGCTCCAGCGGCGTGGTGATGAAGCCACGGACGAGCTCCGCGTTGGCGCCGACGTAGACCGTGGTGACGGTGATGTCGGCGTTCTCGCTGCGCGGGTACTGCCGCACGTTGAGCGAGCGCAGGGCCTGCAGGCCGGCGATGATGATGATGAGGTTGACGACCAGCGCCACGACCGGACGCCGGATGAAGAGGTCGGTGAATTTCATGGGTTCGCCTTCTTGCGTCCCTTAAGGGTTCACCGGCTGGGGTGCGACCTCGATGGGCGGCGCCAGCGCGTTGTTCACGACGACGGCCATGCCGTTCCTCAGCTTGAAGACGCCGCTGCTGACCACGGTCTGCCCGGGCTTCAGGCCGGACGTCACCGCGACGTAGTCACCCCGGCGCTCCCCCAGCCGCACGAACTGCTGCCGCGCCAGCAGGGCCGTCTTGCCCGCGGCGTCCTTGCCCTCGGAGAGGGTGAACACCGAGTCACCGTAGGGAGCGAAGAGCACGGCGGTGGCGGGAATGGCCACCACCTGCTCGCTGGCGTCGGAGAGCACCTCCACGCTGACGAACATGCCGGGCAGCAGCCGGCCGTCCGCGTTGGGCACGGTGGCGCGCATGCGCACGTTGCGGGAGGACAGCTCCACCTCGGGGTTGATGGTGGTGAGGTCCCCTTCCCAGGACTCGCCCGGGAAGACGTCGACGCGCAGGCGCACCTTCTGGCCCTGCTTCACCTGGGCCAGCGCCTGCTGGGGCAGCTGGAACTCCACGAGCGCGGGGGTGGAGGACTGCAGCGACGCGATGGGGTTGCCCGGGGAGACGAGCTGTCCCAGCTCCACCTGGCGGATGCCGATGCGGCCATCGAAGGGCGCGCGGATGGTCTTCTTGGCGATGAGGGACTTCAGGTGGGCCACGGTGGCGGAGGACTGGAGCGCCCGTGCGCGGACGGCATCCAGCTCCGACTGGGTGTTGGCGCCCTGGGCGTTGAGCTTCTCCGCGCGCTCGCGGGTCAGCCGCGAGAGCTCCGCGTCGGCCTCGGCGCCGGCCAGCTGGGCCTGCTCGCTGGAGGTGTCGAGTTGGACGAGCACCTGGCCCTTCTTCACCGAAGCGCCGTTCTCGAAGCGGATGTCGTTGACGACGCCCGGCAGCTCCGCGCTCAGCGTCACGCCCCGGAGCGCCAGCACGGTGCCGACAGCGCTCCGGGTCCCCTGCCAGCCGAAGGACTCCGCCTGGGCGGACGTGACGGACTCCGGCGGCTGCACGAAGGTCTCGCCGGCGTTGATCATCGAGACGATCTGCCCCGCCTTGACGGCGGCGAGTCCCGCGAAGATTCCGAGCAGGAGCAGCACGCCGATGATCCACCGCTTGAGGCGGCTGGCTCGGGGCTGTGAGGCGGAAGGCACTTCAGGAGCAGAGGCATGCATCGTGGCACCAACGGGCTGACAGAAGCAGCCGTGTCAGGGAATGCGCCGCCCTGTAGCCGAACCTTCGTGCGTTTGCGCCCTTGAAAATCTGTTCAGGTTGTGACCACTCCCTGGGTTGGCTTCGTGCGCGCTTTTTCGAGCGCGCACGCGATGACGTCGTTATGGGCGCACTCCCTGACACTTTGGGGAGGGGAGTGCGGAGCACCACACTCCAGAAGAGTGGCTATCCCGTACGATTTGCCCGCCAATGCTTTCCGGCTGAGCCCGCGCAGCGCGACTGGGAACTCAAGAGGAGGCAGTCATGCATGGTCATTCGGTCGAGAGAGTGCGCGATGAAATCGCAAGCACGAGGAGGCCGTGGCCCGTCCTGCTCGCTGCGCTCTTGATGGGCGCCACGGGCTGCCACCATGCCGGGCGGCACGCGGTGGCGCAGCAGATGCAAGCATCATTCAAAGAGGCCCGCCTGAGCGAAGCGCTCAATGACGAGCGGGAACTGTCTCAGAAGATGCTTGATTTGGAACTGACCGCCGTACGGCGCTCCGTGGACGTCGAGCGCGACAATGCCCTCACGCTGATCCTGGGGCAGCCACTGGCAGGTGGCGGAGGCAACAGCGAGTGCAGTCCCAGGTGGAGCGGCGGGAAGGCGGGCAGCCTGCTGTGCGACATCGACTTTCGCATTGAGCGACTCCTGTCAGTCCAGAACCAATGCCTCACGGGCTCGACTGACGGAGTGGCCTGCGCCGAATCATCCGTGCTCGGCCAGGTTCAAGCCTATGTGGGGTTCCAGAACAAGAAGGAACGCAATGAAGCCTCGCTCAAGGAGCTGGGGCGAGTGATCAACCTCACGCGCAAGTCGCAAGGGCTCTCCGCGCTGCCATTGACGTGTTCGACGAGCGGACTTGAAGCACTCAGGGCCCCCCTCTCCAAGGCGAGCCCCGGGGAGGCAGGGATCGCCATGGCTCAAGTCTATGTCACCGACTGCACCGACGCGCTCGCCGCCCAGCCACCGCGGATAGACACCGGCCTCATCCCGGACGCGCAGCGTGAACTCGATGCGCTCTCCACGGACTTGGATCAATCCTCCACGAACGCGAAGACAGCCAGGCAGGAGTTCGACACGGCCCTCGCTGCTTACGATGAAGCGGCGTCCAAGGGGAGCGACGTCAAGGCGGCCTTGGAGAGCTTGAAGGCGAAGCTCGATCTGCTTGGCTCCGCCAAGGGCAACGCACACCTCCCCGAAAAAGCCGCCGAGGCCACTGCGCGGTACGACGCAGTGGTCCTCGCAATCAACCATATCCTCAAAGGCAAGCCGGGGGACGCGAACGGTATCGAGCAAGTATTGGTGACGGCGATCGACATCGACAAGCTCGCGAAAGCGGAGAGGCTGCCCGTCCTGCTGCTTGAAGCGGAGCGACTGCGGGGCCTGGCAGAGGCAGCCAATGCCCGCCTGGCGCATGCGGAGCGGCAGCGCACCCTGCTTCGGACGCGCATCGAGGCGCTTCAGGATGAACTCCGCCTGCTCCTGGAGGCGCGGCGGATTGCGACGGGCCCCGCGCGTGCCTGTGCCACGGCCAAACCCTCCTTGATGGAGTCACTCCAAGAGGCGAGCGGCACTTGCAGGATCGATCTCGCGGCCGCGCTCATCCACTACGGGAACTCATGGTCCATCGGGGAGCGACGGGCACGCATTGCCCTGGTCCAGCTCAACGGTGACCTCCATCAGCAGGCGCTCGATCTCTCCGCGGTTGCCCTCAGGCAGTGGGAGAACGTCCTGGCGGTCCCCATCAATGCCGTGGTGGAGCGGCATGCCGGCGGCGTGAAACCCGAGGACCTGGCGCGCCTCCTCGTGGAGATCGCGGGCTTCACCGCGGTTGGCCTCGCCACCGCCCTGTAACCCTCACCCAAGGATGGGACGATGATTGGCACTCGATGGCTGTGGGTCGGATGCACCCTGGTGGTGATGGGCTGCGGTGGCGTAGGGCCCGAGGTCCGCATCGCCGGGACCGTCGAGGTGTTCCAGAAGAGCGAGCAGGACTTCATCGACATGCGGCGGGAGGTCGTGCGTGCGCGGCAGGCGCTGATGAACGCACAGGAGGCGGCGGACGCCCGACTCCGGGCGGAGGTCGACCAGCGCATCGCTGCGTACAAGGTGGCGGGCGACGAGAAGCGCCAGAAGGTGTTCGCGGAACTCCTGGCCGCGACGAACACCGCCGCGGAGGTGAGCGATGCGCTCGACAAGCAGGCGGAGCAACACCGGATGCTCCTCGCCGAAGCGGACACGAAAGTGGCCATCCGCCAGGACAAGCTGAACGAGGTGGTCTCGAAGCTGTCGGCGCTGGGACAGGAGCAGTCCATCGCCGAGCAGGCGAAGTTCATGGCCGACTACCTGTCGAAGACGCAGGGGGAGTTCAAGAAGCTCAAGGAAGACGCGGAGGCGGCGCTCGCGCAGGAGAGACAGCAGACAGAAGCCCTGAAGGACGCGAGCGCCCCGCTCACGCAGTCCCGATGACGTGCTCCGCGCATGGAACGACAGGGGTGTACCTACGACGAGGGAGGTGAGGTCATGACAGTCAACGAGAAGCTCAATGAGCTGGGGATGGCGTGGATCCGCATCTACAAAGCGGTGAATCTGCTGGCGGATCGAATCGATGACGCCGACGTAACGGAGGACGAGCGCGTGATGATCGCCTTGCGCTTTCCAACGCTGCGCGCGGACCGCGATGCGATACAGGCGCGCATCGTGGCGCTCACCGCGAACGCCAGCACGCTGGGGCTCGTGAGTGAGGACACCTTTCAACAGATGAAGAGCGTCGTCGCGCAACTGCAATCCGTCACGACACAGCAGGCCACCGTGACGAGGCTGCTGAGCGCGGCGACGGACGCGGCGGCGGCGGCGCGCTCGATCGCCGGCTGATGCAGCCGCAGCGCGACACGGCGCGCACCAGGGCTTCTGGACAACGGCGTCCCAGTGGTGGCTGGCACTGAGCCCGAGGCCACTGGGGCTCCCCAAGCAGGCGGGGAGGCATGCCGCGTGGGCACCCACGGCCTGACGGGAGCCACGGCGCATCGTACGTTCGTCCAGGCGCCGGACCCGAGACTGACACAGCGAACCAGCACTGAGACACAACGCGTCTCACCCGGGCGCGCTATTCCCCTGCCGCCCGCGTGAAGCGGGTCCGCCACTTCGCCTGCTCCACGACCAGCGCACGCCGCCCTCCAAGCGGACCCCGGCTGATTGCATAGCTTCATGTGCAGTCGTTCAACGGCACACATGAACCCATCACACCGGGGGAGGTTGCGACATGGGCAGCATCATCGAGGAAGAGGGCCTGAAGAATCCCAGCTTCTACAGTGAGAGCCAGTCCGCATCGGCAGGCGGCAGTGAGCGGGTGGGGCTGAAACAGGAGGGCAAGGAGCAGGTGAAGCGCATCGGCGGCATCACCCGCCAGCGCGCCTTCTCCCAGGTGGACTCCCGCAAGGGTGTCCTGGTGGAGAGCCTCAACGGCTTCGCGAAGCAGCTGGAGTCCATCTCCGGTCAAGGGGACACGCAGCTTCCCCAGCAGCTCATCGGCAGCGCCGTGGGCTTCGTGCGCAAGGCGTCCGACACCCTGGAACAGAACTCGACGGAAGAGCTGCTGCGCCAGGCGCAGACGCGGATGCGCGAGCGCCCGGGCGTGGCGCTGGCGGGGTGCGCACTGCTCGGCTTCGTCGCCGCGCGATTCCTCAAGGCGTGAGGGGGATGGACATGGATCCCTCATCCTCACGCGCTCGCGGTCAATACATGGGGCTGGACGCGGACGACGTCCGGACCCGCCCCCAGTCAGACGGCTTCCGTGACACGGACACGCTGGGCGAGCAGTCGCTTGGCTCGATCGTGTCCGAGTTCCTCGAGCAGGGCCGGCACCTGCTGCGGGCGGAGTTCACGCTCGCGCGTACGGAGATGCGCTCCGAGGCGAAGAAGGCCGCGGCGGGCGGCGGCATGCTCGCGGCGGGAGGCGTGGTGCTCTTCCTGGGCGCCATGGCGCTGGTGGCCTTCCTGGTCATCGCGCTCGCGCAGGTGATGCCGCTGTGGGCCAGCGCGCTGCTGGTGACCGTGCTGCTCATCGCCGCGGGGGCGGGCATCGCCGCCGTGGGAGCGAAGCGACTCAAGGCGGTCCACGCACCGCGCAAGACCATCCAGACCCTCAAGGAGGACAGCCAATGGGCGAGCACGACGATGCGCTCCGCGAAATCGCAGATGCACGGGCACGCATGAGCGTGCTGGCGGATGAGCTCGGCCGCCGCGCGAATCCCGAGCTGCTGAAGGCCCGCGCGAAGGAGTTCGCGCTCGAGAAGAAGGAAGAGGTGACGGAGCACGCGAAGCAGCTCGCCGCGGAGAAGCGCGAGGAGCTGAAACAGCAGGCCCGCGAGAAGGTGCTCGACTGGAAATCACACGCCAAGGAGACAGCGATGCGCAAGACGTATGAATGGACGGATGAGGCCACCCATACGCCCCGGGGACTGGGGCTGCTGGGCGCGCTGCTGGGAGCCGGGGTCGGCTCCATGTTGATGAAGCGGGCGTTCCGCTCGCGCATCGAGGAGCGCGAGTACCGCGTCCGCGAGTATGAGCGGGTTCCGGTGGGCCCTGGCCGCGAGCGCATCCCCCTGTACGAGGCCGAGCGCGAGTACTCCGGCGCCTACGGTTCGGGCCGGGTCATCCCCGTCGAGGGCTACAACACTCGCGAGGAGTCCAGCCGGGACGAGGGCATGCACCTCAAGGACCGCGCGAGCGAAGCGCTGCACATGGCGAAGGAGACCGTGGGGAGCACCACGGAGAACGTGAAGGACCGGGTGAGCAGCGCCGCGGACACCGTGCGCGGCCGGGTCCACGACGCGGCGGACACCGTGCGAAGCCAGGCTTCTCACCTGCGCGAGCGCGTGCCGTCGCCCCAGGCCATCCGGGGACGCACCTCGCAGTGGTACGACCGGGCCCTGGAGGAACAGCCCCTGGCACTCGCGCTCGGCGCGGTGGCCCTGGGCATGATGGCCGCGAGCCTGCTGCCGGTGACGGACAAGGAGCGCCAGCTCCTGGAGCCCGCCAAGCGCCGCGCACAGGAAGGACTGGCCCAACTGGGAGACCAGGTGAGCCAGCAGCTGGAGGGCAGCGAAGAGGACACGTCCAGCGCTGAAACCGTCTCCATGGGCGCGAGCGGCGGAATCCCTCCGCTGCCGCCGCTGGAGCAGATTGCGCCGAAGGTGCACTGAGCACCGGAAGGTCCCTGATACACGGAGGCCTCCCGGGTCTGGGCTGTCTGACCCGGGAGCCTCGTCGTCCCCGGCTTCACCCCGCGCGCGAGCGCATTGCAGCCCCAATCCAGGGATGCTTCCGCGCGCCCTGCCCCGCCCTGGGGCGGACGCATGGGATGGGTGCCGCGTTGAGTGAAGAGATCGTCTACCGCCATGCCATCGAGGGGCTCTTCCTGCGCTCCGTGGGCACGAGCCTCACGCCGGAGCTCAAGGCGCGGCGGCTGGGCATGGCCGTCATCAAGGGCCTGGAGCACACACTGCTGGGCAAGGCGCTCGTGTCCCTGTGGCCCATCTTCGGGCCCGACCGGGTGCTCTCCCGCATGCAGGAGAGCTCCCGGGCCGGCGCGAAGAACATCCGCGTGGAGCCGTTCGACTTCAACGGCCACGCCTGTTCGTACCGCGTTCGCTGGGATTCGTGAACGAGGTCCTTCCAGCACCGTCCCTCATGGCAGACTGCGGCCATGATCCGCTCTTCTTCCTTCGCAGTCGCCGCGGTGCTGAGTCTGGTGTTGGTGTCCACGGCGTGCACGGCCCCTGACCACGCCCGGGACGGGCAGGACCTGCGCCAGCTGGTGAAGGCGCAGACCGAGGCCTGGAACGCCCACGACGCGACGGCATGGACGCGGGACTTCACGGACGACGCTGACTTCATCAACATCGTCGGCACGGTGTTCCAGGGCCGCGCGGAAATCGAGACGCGCCACGCCGCCATCTTCGCGAGCATCTTCAAGACCAGCCACGCCAAGGTCACCGTGCAAAAGATCCATTTCCCCAGCGAGGACATCGCCGTGGTGGACACGATGCACGAGGTCACCGGCCACACGGGGCTCCCTCCGGGCGTACAGAACACCGAGGAGGGGGTGCTGCGCACGCAGATGCGGTATGTGCTCAAGCGCACCCAGAAGCAGTGGCGCATCGTCTCCGGCCAGAACACCGACGTGAAGCCGGCTCCCAAGCCTGTGCCGTAGACAGTGAGTGCAGTGGCAGCCCGGGCTGCCACTGCTCCTACCGCGTGCGCTGGGATTCGTGAGCCTTCAGCGCGGGCTCCCACCGGACAGGACCGGATTGGGCCGACGAGCCCGGCTCCTTCTTCACCGCGGTGGGACTCGGGCGCAGAACCCGACCTCGGATATCGAGCGCCAGAGCCCCGGCCGAGGCATCCCCCAGCACCTTGCCCGTTCGCAAGTCGATCCGCTTCCCCATGACGAGCACCGTGTCGCCCGCCTGGAACAGGCCGGAGTCCGTTGATTCGCTCAAGACGTTCGGTGGAGCCCCGGTCTCCACGTTCCAGAACCACAGCCGTTGTCCGCTTTGTGCGCACCGACACCCGCCGTCGGGATCAATGCTCTCCTGAAGCAATGCGTGCGCCCCCAGGAAAGCCACCACCTGCCCCAAGGGCACCACTCGGACGGTGCGCCGCTCCAGGTCGATGACGATGTCCGCCTCATTGGAAGAAGCGGCCTCGGAAACAACCCACAACGACAGCAGCCTTCCGTCGCTTCCGGAAGAGCGGAGGTAGTTGTCCGAAAACGGGAGATACGTCTGCCAACCCAGGGGTTGATGAACCCTGGCGCCGTGCAGTTCCAAGGGACCGCGATCCGGCTGCGTCTCGCAGGCCACCACGACCTGCTCGCGTGCTGTGTCCGCGAACACCAGGGTTCCGTTGCAGCTCGATGGGACCCAGATCTCCCGCCGACCATCCGCATGTTCGAAAAAGATGGAGCGGTCCGGAGCGCGCCGCAGCACTCCTTCACCCATGGGTTGCAGGATGTCGTCGCCCTGAAGGAGCGGTCCGCCCTCCAGCCGGCGGTAGCGGCGCACGGGGGTGTCGCCCTCCCAGCCGAAGTGCGAGCTGGAGATGACCGGCCCCCGGCATGTCGCGGATGCGAGCGTGGTGTCCGCTTGGGGCCAGCTCTCTTTTCCATCCGAGTTCGTGTCCTCCACCACGTCGAACACCGCCCACTGGCCGGATGGCTCCAGCAGGGCCTGTCCGAGCAGGCCGCGACCGGCGTCGAGCACGCGCTCGGTCCCCTGAAGTAGGTCTCGCACGACGGCGACGGAGCGCCCTGCCTCGGGACGCAGGTAGAGAAGCCGCAGGCCATCCCGGGAGAAGCTGGCACGGCTGGGGGGATGGGGGCTCGTCGTGTCAGACATGAACTCCGAGGCCAGCACCTTCTCCTCGCGGGTCTCCATGTCGAGGAGCCAGAGCGTGGAGTCACGCACCAGGACGAGAAAGCGCCCCGTGGGAGCCACGGCGAGCACCTCGTCGATGCGGATGCCCGCTCCAGGCTCCAGGAAGAGGTACGGGCGAAGCGCGTCACCCACGATATTGCCGTGGTGGCCGAAGACGGTCTCGATGCGCCCATCTCCGTTGGTGTCCTCTCGTGCCTGGCAGGCTAGGAGCCACTGTCCATCAGGTGCGGAGTCCAGGAGCAGGAACGGATGCGCGGTGCCGTAGTCCTCTGAAGGCGGGGAGGAAGTCACTGCCGCCGCATGAGGCGTGAAGAAGGTCGGACGTGACACGGGTCCCTGGGCGGCACACGCGGACAGCAGCACGGCGAACAGCAAGGGATGAAGGCGCATACGCCCTCCGTCAGAGTCCAAATCCACGGCGCTTGGCATGGTAGCGGCATCCCCGACTCTCTAGCTGCCGTTCCCATGCACTTCGACAACGGACGCCTTCACAAGGTTCTGCGGGATCATGACCTCGCACAGCGTGTCCAATGTCTGCCCACAGCAAGCCCGGGCACGTATGGACGTCAGTAGCACCTGGAGCGTGCTCCAGTTCGACTGACGCCCTTCCGAGCCTGGCTCACGGAGCCTCGTCCGGCTGGGGAACAGCAGGGGCCAGAGGCTCGACGAGGAACTCGATGCGGCTCGCGGCCGCGCAGGAGGTGTCGGGCCGCACCGTGGGCTTGCGCAGGAACTTCCGGGCGATGTCCGCCGCGCAGGTGTGGGTGTCGAGCACCGCGTGAGCACCTCCAGCGATGATCAGGAGTTGTCGACAATTTGGAAGATCCTGTTATCGCGGAGTCGCCGGGCTCGGCGGAGTGCATCCAAAGCCAGCCACGTCAGGCTTCAGGCCAGCACCGGGCGCAGCTTCGGCTTGGACGTCTCCGCGACCGCCTGGGTCACCATGCCGCCCTTCCCTTGACGCTACTCGCTTCCGACGCGTGAGGAGGATGTGAGGGATTGGAAAAGGCTCTCAACAAAACCTCCCTGAGGAGTTCAGCCACTTCATCTTCAGCACGGACCGCTGACGCTGGATGTCAGACCGCATCTGTAGAAGGTCATCCCGACGATGACCGAAAAAATCACCTTTCCTGAAGAAACAGGATTTCAGGATCCAGTCAAAACACCTGGGCGTCTTCGTCAGTCCATGGGGTCCGCGCAAGGAACCGCCCTGCTCTCCGCGGAGCGGCTTTCCTTCGCCTTCCCTCAGGGGACGCCCGTGCTCCGCGATGTCTCCCTCCGCTTGAAGGGGGGCACGTCCGTGGGGCTGCTCGGCGCCAACGGCGCGGGCAAGACGACGCTCTTGGGAGCGCTCACCGGCACCGTTCGGGGAACGACGGGCGGCTCGGTGCGGCTCGACGTGGGTGGGCTGCACGCCCGCCGCGCCATCGGGTTCGCGACGCAGGCCATCGCGCTCTATCCCGTGCTCACGGTGGAGGAGAACGTCGGGCACCTGGCCCGGCTGCTGTTGGGACGCGGAGAGGCGAAGGCCGCCATCGCGCGGACCCTGGAGGAGTTCGCGCTGGGTCCCATCGCCCGCATGCGGGTGCATCACCTGTCGGGTGGGCAGCGGCGGCTCGTGCACCTGGCGGCGAGCTTCGTCCATGCGCCGCCCATCCGGTTGCTGGATGAGCCCACCGTCGCGCTCGACTTCGAGGCCCGCCAGCTGGTGGTGCGCCGGGTGCGCGCATGGCGCGAGGAGGGCGCCGCGGTGCTCGTCACCGCGCACTACCCCGAGGACATCGAGGAGCTGTCCACGGAGCTGGTGCTGCTGCGGGACGGGAAGACTCTCGACCTGGGCGAACTGGGCACCGTGCTTTCGAACCAGGTGCGCACGCTGTCGCTGCGTGGCGCGCGTCCCGATGCTTCGTGGGAGCTCACGCTCGCCACCAGCAGCCTGGAGGAGGTCCGCTCGAAGCTGGGCGAGGTCCCCTCCGATGTCCACCTGTCCGAGCTGCGCCTGTCCGGCAACCGGCTCCGCGACATCCTGCTGAGGGACCCGTCCCTGAGCGCCTTCGCTCGGGAGTCAGAGGGGCCATGAATCAAGACATCGCTTCCAGTGCCCTCTCCGCTCCCAGCGGCGTGGCGGGTTTTGTCAACGTGGTGCGCTGCTACGCGCTGACGGAGTGGCGGGTGCTCGCGCGCGAGCGCACGGCCATGGTGTTCATCTTCATCCTGCCCGCGGTGCTCTCCGCCATCCTGGGCCCGGGTGTGTCGGGGCTCGACTCGGCTCCGGGCGCCATGGGCCGGGCCACCATCGGCTTCGCGGTGATGTTCAGCTACATGGTGGTGACCTACTCCGGTCACGCGTTCTACCGGGACTTCTGGTACCACACCGACGGCAGGCAGGCGCTGATCCGCCCCTCCCGGCTCGCGTTCGCCATGGGCAAGGTGCTGCCCGCGTGCGCGATGTCGTTCGTGCAGCTGCTGCTCTTCACGGGCTTCGCGGCGGTGTGCCTGGGCCTGCCGCTCAACGGCAACGTCCTCCAGGTGGCCCTCACCGGCGCGGCGCTGGTGACCAGCGGCTCGGCCCTGGGCTTCCTCCTCTTCGCCATTACTCGCAGCACCGCCACGCTCTCCAACCTCTCCTACCTGGTGCTGGTGACGTTCAGCGCGGTGGGTGGCGCCATCGTCGCCACCGAAGCCCTGCCAGGTTGGTCGCGCACGCTCGGCTACGCCACGCCGCACTACTGGGCCCTGCGCGCGCTCAACGAAGCCACCTTCGGCCAGGGGCGCTGGAGCGTCGTGCTCCAGAGCACCGCCGTCATCCTCACCTTCACTGCTGTCTGCGCGACCGCCGCGAGTCTGGCGTTCGACTTCCGGGACCAAAAACATGACACGACCTGAACAAGACACCGCGGGCCGCCCTCGGGCGCCCGTCATCCAGCGGCTGCTCGGGGATCCGCGCGTGGCGCAGGCCCGGCTGGGCAAGCGCATTGGCCGCCTCCCCTACTTCACGCGGGTGGAGTCGGCCACCGGCCCCATCACCCGCATGGAGGGCCGGGACATCCTCAACTTCGGCTCCAACAACTACCTGGGGCTCGCGAACGACCCTCGCGTCATCGCCGCCGCGCAGGAGGCCTCCGCCCGCTGGGGCGCGGGCGTGACGGGCTCGCGCCTGCTCAACGGCAACCTGACGCTCCACGAGGAGCTGGAGGAAGCCCTGCGGCGCTTCTATGGCCGCACCGGCGCCATGGTGTTCTCCACCGGCTACGGCGCCAACCTGGGCCTGATGAGTTCGCTCCTGGGCCGCAATGACCGGGCCTGGGTGGATGAGGAGATGCACGCCTCCGTCCTGGACGGCGTGTGGCTGGCGCGCGCGAACATGAAGCGCTTCGGCCACAACGACCCGGAGCACCTGCTGGCCCAGGCGAAGGACGACACCGCGGCCGGCCTCTGTGTCGTGGAGGGCGTCTACTCCATGCGCGGTGACCGGGCCCCGCTGCGCCGGTTCCTGGAGGTGTGCCGCGAGACGCGGCTGGCGCTCGTCGTGGATGAGGCGCACGGCCTGGGCACGGTGGGCGCGCGGGGACTGGGCACCGTGGAGGAGGACGGCGTCGTCCAGGACGCGGACTTCATCACCATCACCTTCTCCAAGAGCCTGGGCTCCTGCGGCGGCGCCATCATCGGGGACAAGGCGCAGATTGAAGCGCTGCGCGTCCTCACGCGGCCCTTCCTCTTCACCGCCGCCAACACGCCGGCCTCCGTGGCCGCGGCCCTGGCCGCCCTGCGCATCCTCCATGAGGACCCGGCGCTGGTGGCCCAGCTGAAGGAACGGGTGCGCTCGCTGCGCGAGGCGCTGGTGGAGCGCGGGCTGCGGCCCATTCCGTCCGACGGTCCCATCGTCAGCGTGGAGGTGGGCGCGGACTTCGACACGCTCCAGGCGTGGAGGCTGCTGTGGAACCGGGGCATCTACGCCAACCCGGTCATCCACCCTGCCGTCCCGGCGGGCCACGGCCTGCTGCGCCTGAGCGTGATGCGGACGCATGAGGAGCAGATGGTGCGCACCGTCGCGGACGCGTGCGCGGACGTTTTCTCGGACTTGCAGCTGTCCCATGAGGGACGGGGGAAGGTGGCATCATGAAGCGCACGCATCAGCTCTCCAGTGGTCAACCGCTCACCACGCAGACGCTTCGCGCGCACGGCGTGGACGTCGAACGCATCCTGTCGGAGCTCGTCAGCGCCCCCGCCTCGTGCGGGGTGCTGCTGACGGGTTCGCTCGCGGCCGGCAATGGCACGCCCAGCTCGGACGTGGATCTGATGGTGCTGGTGCCGCACCGCACGTCGCTCATCTCCACGAAGGAGGGCGTGCGCTTCAAGAACAGCCGCTTCAGTGAAGCGCTCCAGTACTGCGACGGCATCGAGGTCAACATCGAGCTGGCGGAGCGCAGCCGCGTCGCGGAGATCATGACGTGGATGACGGCCATCGCGCCGGCGCTCTACAAGCCGTCCGAGCTGAAGTTCATCCCCATCATCGACGGCCCGGAGCTGCGCTTCCTGCACCGGCTGCGCGTGGGCTTGCCGCTGATGAACCCGAGCCTGGTGGCGAGCTGGCGGGACGAGTTCCTGGTGGAGCTGCTGCCCACCTACCTCACCGTGCGGCACTTCATGGAGGTCCACGAGTATCTGGAGGACGCCATCAGCCACCGTGCCGTCAGCGAGGAGTCCAGCCGGCACGTGGCGCGAATCGCGGTGGAGGAGGCGCTGGTCTCCATCCTCGCGGCCCTGGGAGTGACGAGCGCGGCGCGCAAGTGGCTGCTCATCGAGTCGCGCAAGGCGATGGCCACCGCGAGCGAGGTGGACCGGGGCCTGCTGGAGGAGGGGCTCCTGCTGCACGCGGACTGCGCGACGGGGCCGCTGGGCGGCTGCCTCACGCGCATCGAAGCGCTCCACCAGCGCATGGCCCAACGCATGTCGGCGGAGCCGGAGCTGGCGCGCGCGGTGGAGTTCCTCCAGGGCAGCATCGACTACGTCCTCGAGCACCAGGGATGAGCGCCCCCGGACACACGGCCCACCCGGTCCGCGCCCCCGCGAGGGCGCGGCTGGGGGACGCGCTGGGACAGCTCTACGGGGCGGAGCGCGCGGAGGCGCTCGTCCGGGAGCTGGACCAGGCGGCGGAGGGCGTTCGCGCGCGCCCGAGGCCCGGGCACGCGCGGCCCACGGTCATCGCCGTGTATCCGGACCACGTGCTCGATGGGGGCATGGCTCCGCTCGCGGCGCTGCGGCGCTTCCTCGACGAGGAGGTGGGCGGCGTGGGACCGGCCCTGCTGCACGTGCTCCCGCCCTATGTGTCGGACGGGGATGACGGCTTCGCGGTGGTGGACCACCGGGCCGTGCATCCCCGCCTGGGGGCGTGGGAGGACCTGGAGCGGCTGTCGGAGGTGAGCGGCGGGCTGATGCTCGACCTGGTGATGAACCACGTGTCCACGTCGCACCCGGCGTTCCGGGACGTGCTGCGCGGGGAGGGACGGCCCGGGGACTTCCACCTCTTCTCCGAGCCGCGGGACATCGAATGGGGGACGCGGGTGCGGACCTCCTCCATCCTCCAGCGCTTTGGCGCGGTCTGGGCGTGGTGCACGTACGGGCGCGCCCAGGTGGACCTGAACCACGGCTCGCCGGACGTCTTCCTGTCCATGGCGGGAACCCTGCTGCGGCTGGTGGAGGCAGGCGCGCGGGTCGTGCGCCTGGATGCCATTCCCCACGTGTGGAAGCGCATTCCCGGAGGGCCTCACCAGCCGGAGGCGAAGCTGCTGGTGCGCGCGCTGCGTGCCGTGGCCGACCTGGTGGACCCGTCGGTGCGCCTGCTCGCGGAGACGGACCACCGCACGGGAGAGCGGTGCTACCTGGGCGAGGAGCTGGCGCAGCACGACAACCACCTCGCGGTGCCGCTGCTCGTCTTCGCGGCGGCGCTCGCGGGCGAAGGCGGTCCGCTGGTGGACTGGGTGAACGCGTCCGCGGCGGATGCCCACGGCCGTGACGGCTACGCCTTCCTCCAGACACATGACGGCGTGCACCTGCGCCCCATGGATCCGCCGCTGGAGGCCCCCACCCTGCGGCGGGTGATGGAGCGGCTGGAGCGTACCGGGGTCCGGGTGTCCTACGCGGACGTGGGAGGAGAACCCCGGCCGTACGAGCTCAACAGCTCCCTGCATCGCATCTTCTCCACGGAGGCGGGGCTCGACGTCGAGCGCTACCTGGCCGCGCACGCGCTGCTCTTCGCACTCCCTGCCACGCCTTGTCTCTACTTCCCCACGCTGTTCGGGCTGCCGGACGCGGTGGGCGTCGAGCCCTCCAATCCCCGCGCCGCGAACCGGCACCGGTACTCGGACGGGGCCTTGCGTGCGCTGGTCCGGCAGCCGGTGCACGCGCGCATCCTGAAGTCCCTGCTGGGCCTCATCCGCCTGCGCGACCAAACGCCCGCGCTGCGGGAGGACAGTGGCAGTGAGGCGCGGCTGCCAGCGCCCCAGGTCCTGCACCTGGCGCGAGGCCATGGCCGTCAGCCGCTGCACGTGTTGGTGAACTTCGGCGTGGAACCCGTGTCCGTCCCCGTGCCGCTGCGGAAGTGGACGGACCTGCTCGGCGGGCGCCAGGGCCAGGGGGACGTCCTGCTCGCGCCTTCCGAAGCGCTGTGGCTCGTGGAAGCCGGGAGTGGAGACCTCACATGAGAAACGTTGCCAGTGTGTCCGGCCTCGTGGAGGCCTTCGGCTCGCGTCCAGGGAGCGAAGAGTTCGTCTTCACGTTCTTCGACCCGTACGCCATCGGGCTCGGGCTCGCGGAAGAGGCGCTCGCGTTCCTGGAGCGCGAGGGCTTTCGCGTCGTGGACCGGCGCTTCGTCCAATTCACGCAGAGCAGCATCGAGGCGGTGTACAGCCCCAACCGTCCCATCGCGCTCGACAAGACGTGGGCCGTGCCCAGCGAGGTGTACCTGCTGGAGTCCTCCTGCGCGCTCATCCTCCGCACCCCGAGCCGGTCGGCCTGCGAGGCGTTCAGGTCGCTCAAGGGGTCGGCGAATCCCCACAAGCGCTCACCGCACCACCTGCGCAGCCAGCTCCAGGCCCCGACGCGCGCGCTGAGCCTCATGCATTCCTCGGACGACACGCGCGCCATGATTGAAGAGGCCGCCACGGCCTTCGATCCCCGAGAGCTGCGCATGCTGCTGGAGTCGGAGGGGCGTCCCACCCGGCGCGCGAACTCCGCCATCCAGCAGCTGCCGGGTGCCGTCGTGGGACGGGCGTGGCGGCCTTCGCCCCTGGAGTTCCTGGTCCACCTCCGCCTGCGCCTCGCGGAGGAGGTGGAGCTCGTCGCCCCCTTGCCGGAGGACCTGGTTTCTCCGTGGCGCGAGGCAGCGACCGAACTGGAGGGGCTCCGCTCCGAGCCCTCGGCGTCCCGCGAGGTGTACCTGCGCGTCGTGGCGCACGAGGCGGCGCTGGTGGACGACGCGGTCCAGGCGGGGCTCTCGCATCCTCGCCGGCCCGGGATGTTCGACTACCGCGTGGAGCCTGCGCTCGTCGCCACGGTGCTGGAGCTGCTCCATCACCCGGCGCTGTACCGCGAGACGGACCTCACGCGGCTCATCGGTCCGCTGGGGGCGCTGGTCCGCAACGCCTATGAGCGCGTGCTCCTGCGCAGCGCGCTCCAGGAGTTCGAATGAACCCGTCACCCCGCCAGCGGCACGCGTTCGAGCACCCGGCTCTTGAGGATGAGGTCGTCGTGCGTGCGCAGGATGGAGAGTTCGGTCACGTCGAGTTCCACGATGGTCGTCTCACGGAAGCGTCTCAGCACGTCGAAGAGCTCGCCCGCCTCGTGCACGTCCAGCTCGGAGTTGAAGCGCAGGTGGTCCATCAGCTGGAGACAGCCGATGTAGAAGCCCGGGTGGAGCGAGTGGCCCAGGCGCGTCTGGACCTCGGTGAGGTGGTCCACGGGGTTCGGGCCGTCCGTCAGCTCCGGGTAGACGGGGAAGTAGATGCGGCCGTTCTTCTTGCCCCAGAACCAGCCGCCCTTCACCTGGATGCGGAAGCGGGGGAAGCCCTCCAGCCGCTGCTTCACGAAGGGCACGATGTCCGCGATGGGCATCCGCTCATGCAGCCCGTTGCAGATGGTGAAGTGATGTCTGTATTTGCGCCGCTCGACGGTTTCCCAGGAGATCTTCCGCGCCGCGGCGGTCATGGCCACGGCGTTCATGAAGCGGTTGAACTGGGGGCTCTGCGCGAAGGCGCCGAAGTCCACGAAGCCCACCAGCGAGACGCGGGGCGCGCGGTAGGTGCCCAGCCAGTCGTAGCCGGCCTTGAGGTCGAACGGCACGACCTCCGGGTGGTCCGGCCGCACCAGCGGCAGCTGCATCAAGCGGTACTCGTAGGAGAGGACATGGTCCTCGGACGGGCGGGGCTGAAGCTCATTGCCCGCGCGGCGGTACGCCAGCCGCTCATCCGTGGCGAAGGTTCTCATGCATCGAATCCACCACACGTGGGCAGAGGCCACAATGCGATGCCGCGCACGCGCCATGCCCCACGTCCGCTCGTGCGAGGTCGCCCGTGACAGCCCTGGAATGCGAAGCCGTGATGTTTCGCCCCACCCCTCCGGTTGGAAGTCCTCCTGACTGCCGCATCCGTGGCGTCGGCCCCGTGCACGCGTCCATGCGGGCCTGGGCCGAGCGCGTCCTGGAGACACTCGCCCAGACGTACGACGGCGTGCCGCTGACGCTCGTGTTCAAGGGAACGGTGCTCCCGCGTCCACGCGCGCTCCGCGTGCTGCTTGATGAGTCCTCCGCCGTCATCGCGACCTGGCGGGGAGAGTGCCGCTTCATCGTCGGAAGGACCCAGGCGGTGCGTGCGGCGCTGGAGGGATGGGACCTGGACGAGGTGGCGGACAGGCTTGCCCAGGCCGGAGACGTGGCGCGGTTCGAGCTGGAAGAGGACGAGGTCTCCAGCGAGCCCCAGGCCCCCGTGGGCCGGCTCGTGCTGGGGGACAAGGCGCGCACGCTCGACATCCTGTCGGAGCTGCACGGGCCGTGGTGCATCTCCCGGCCGCACATCGTGCGGGGCGAGGACTGGGAACAGGACCGGGACGCCGTGCTCCAGCGGGTGCGCGAGCGCTTCGGGAACGAGCGCATCGTGGTGCGCTCCTCCTGCTCCGCGGAGGATGCGTGGACCGCGTCGAACGCGGGCCGCTTCCTCTCCGTGCTCGACGTGGACGCGGGCGATGCCGCGGCCGTGGGCGGCGCCATTTCGGACGTGTTCGAGTCGTACGGTCCGGAAGCCAGGGAGGAGAAGGTCTTCCTCCAGTCCTACGTCCACCCCGTGAGCGAAAGCGGCGTGCTGATGGCGCGGCACCCGGAGACGCTGGCCTCGTACTGGGTGGTGGCGTCGGACGTCTCCAGCGGGCGCACGGATCAGATTACGTCCGGCGCCCTGGAGAAGCCTTCGTCCGCCTACGTGGAGCACGGCGTGCCCCGGGGCCTGTTGCCGGACTCGCTCCGTCGCGTCGTCACCGTGGGGCGTGAGCTGGTGAAGCTCGTGGGCGTGGAGGCGCTGGACATCGAGTTCGCGCTGGCGGGCGGTGACTTCCACCTCCTCCAGGCGCGTCCCATCGCCAAGGGCTCGTCGCTGCCGGAGGGAGGTGAGGTCCGCCGGGCGATGCTGCTGGCGGATGCCTGCACGGCACACCAGGCGCTGCTGCGGCCCAAGGCTCCCGTCGTCGGAGAAGGGCCCGTCTACAGCACGATGACGGACTGGAACCCGGCGGAGATGATTGGCCGGCGCCCGCTTCCGCTCGCGAGGACGCTCTACGGCCGGCTCATCACGGACCGGACCTGGGCGGAGCAGCGCGCGGCCTATGGTTACCGAGACCTGCGCGGCACGCCCCTGCTGCGCGACTTCGCGGGGCACGCCTACGTGGACGTGCGCGCCTCGCTCAACTCCTTCATCCCGGCCGGCACCCCGGCGCGCGTGGCGGAGGTCCTGATCTCCCAGCAGCTGGCCCGGCTGGCCAGCGCCCCCGAGCTGCATGACAAGGTGGAGTTCGAGATCGCGGACACGTGCGCGAGCCTGGGCCTGCGCGAGCGGCTCCGGAGGCTCTATGCGTCCTCACTGGATGCAGGGGAGCTGGACGCCCTGGCCACCGCGCTGAGGGACATCACGCTCCACGGGCTTCGCGACCTGCCCGCGCAGGTAGAGCAGGTGCAGCGGCTGCGGGCCGAGCCGCTCGCGCCGGGCTTCGAGGGCGGGCTCGGCCCCATCCTCGCGCGCCTGCGCATGCTGGGCACCCTGCCCTTCGCGCACCTGGCGCGGACGGCGTTCGTGGTGACCGCGCTGCTCAAGAGCTTCGTGCGCGAGGGCGTGATGGATTTCAGCGAGCAGCGCGAAGTGCTCCAGCGCATCCGGACGGTGGCGGGACAACTGCAAGCGGACGCGCACCGCGTGCGGCGGGGCGAGCTGGGCCTGGAGGCGCTCGTCGCGGAGTTCGGGCACCTGCGCCCGGGGACCTATGACATCCGGATGCCCCACTATGGCGCGGACCCGGAGCGCTACTTCGGTCCGCTCATCTCCGGAGCGGAGGAACCGTTCAGGCACGAGGCTCCCCTCTCCCGAAGCCTCCACGAGCGCCTGGGCGCGGGCCTGCGGAGCGCCGGCCTGTCGATGACCAGCGAGGTGTTTCTCTCGCACCTGGGCGCGGGCATCGCGGGGCGCGAGTACGGCAAGCACGTGTTCACGAAGACGCTGAGTGGCGTGCTCGAACACCTCGCGGCGTGGGGCGAGCCGCTGGGGCTGAGCCGGGATGACCTGGCGCACCTGTCGCTGGAGCAGGTGGAGACCGCCCTGTCGCTTCCGCCGCGCGAAGCCCGGTCGTGGTGCCGCGACGCCGTGGAGGAGGCCCGCGAGCAGGCCGCCGCCGTCAACCTCATCGAGCTGCCGGACATCCTGACGCGCACGTCGCACCTGCTCTTCCACGTGAGCAGTGGAGAGCAGCCCCTGTTCGTCACCAAGGCCTGCGTGCGCGCGCCGGTGCTGGTCGCGGACGGGCTGCCAGACCCGGAGCGCGTGCGCGGCAACATCGTGCTGCTGGAGCGCGCCGACCCCGGCTACGACGGGCTGCTCGCGCTGGGCGTCGCCGGCATCGTCACGGCGTACGGGGGCGCGAACTCGCACATGGCGGTGCGCTGCACCGAGCTGCAGCTGCCCGCCGCCATCGGCGTGGGACGGGAGCAGTTCCGGCGGCTGTCGGGTGGGCGGGTGATGACGCTGGACTGTGGGGGGCGCAGGCTCGTCCATGAGTGAGCGCCGCGTGGCCCTCATCACCCAGCGCAGTGACCGCGTCCCGGGACGTCCGGAGGTGCGGGATGCGCTCGAGGACTCCTGGGCCAAAGGCCTGTGGGAGGCCGGCTGGGTGCCGTTCCCCGTGGTGAACGTGGCCGCCGCGGCCGTGGCCCAGTTCGAAGCCCTCCGTCCGGGGCTCGTCATCCTGAGTGGAGGCAACGACGCTCCGGGAACGGGACCGGACTCCGTCCCCGCGCGCGACGGGGCGGAGTCCGCCCTCCTGTCGCTCGCCGCCCGGACGCGGACGCCGGTGCTGGGCGTGTGCCGGGGCGCGCAGATGCTCGCGCGCTTCGCGGGCATGCGGCTCGTGCCTGTCGAAGGCCACGTGCGCGTGCGCCACGCGCTGACGGGTCCACTCGCCCGGGCGTGGCGGGGCCCCGCGGAAGTCGCGAGCTTCCACCACTGGGGCGTGGCGGAGGACTCCATGCCTGAGGGATGGGACGTCCTGGCGCGCTCGGAGGATGGCGCGGTGGAGGCCTTCGCGAACCGGGAGCGGCGCTCGCTGGGCGTCCTGTGGCACCCCGAGCGTGAGCCCCATCACCTTCCCGCAGTCCTCGAATCCATGGAGGCGTACGAACCGTGAAAGCCATCATCCTTGCAGCGGGCCTGGGCACCCGCATGGGGCCGCTCGCGGCGAACCGGCCGAAGTGCCTGGTGGAGCTGGCGGGAGCCCCGCTGCTCGACCATCAGCTGGCCGTCTACGCGCACTTCGGCGTGGACGTCACGGTGATGGCCGGCGCGTATCCCGAGCTGACCGGGGCGGGGCGGAACGTGCGCGTCGTGGTGAACCCGGCCTACACCACCGGCAACATGGTCTCCACGCTGCGCTTCAGCCTGCCGGTGGTGTCCCGCACGGAGCCGGTCCTCGTCTCCTATGGGGACATCGTCTTCTCGCACGAGGTGCTGGCGCGGATGCTCGCCGCGACCCGGGACGTGGAAGTCGCCATCGACACGCAGTGGCGCCGGCTCTGGGAGCTGCGGATGGAGGACCCCACGACGGACTGCGAGTCCTTGCGCCTGGAAGGCGAGCGCATCGTGGACATCGGCTCGAGGGTGCGTTCGGTGGAGGAGGTGCAGGGGCAGTACATCGGGCTCTTGCGGTTCGGGCCCGGCGTCCTGCACACGCTCCTGGAGCGCTTCGACCAGCGCGTGGCGAGGGACCCACGCTACTGGAACATCTCCATGACGGCCTTCCTCCAGGACCTTATCTCCGAGGGCGTGGCGGTCCACGCCGTGCCCATCGCGTCCGGCTGGCTGGAGGCGGACAACGCGGAGGACCTGCGCCGCTACACCGAGGCCCACGCCTCGGGAGCACTGGCGGGCTTCTGGTCCCCCACGGCCGTCAGATGAGGCGCACCCGGGGGTCCCCGGCGTCCTGGAGCAGCGAGAAGCCAGCGCGGTAGCGCTCCTGGATGTCGGGGACGGAGGTCAGCGCGCGAATGGCCGCGTCCCAGTCCGGCCAGGTGAGGTGCTCCGAGCGGACGGCGTCGCTGAAGGGCGTGTCGTCCGTGAGGTGGAAGTGCACCTGGCCCACGTCCTGCCGGGGGCCCGCGTTGACGAGCACCGACGCGGGGGCCCGCTGCCGTGCTCCAGCGATGAGCGCGAGGAGGTCCGCGCGAAGCCCTGCGTGGCGCGGGTGCGCCAGGGCGAAGACGTCCGGCACGCCGCGCAGGGGGACGGCGATGTGGTGGAAGGTGCCGTAGACGGGACGCGGGTGCCGGTAGATGGCGGCCTGCCCCGAGCGGTCCACGGAGGTGAGGGGCAGGAGCCGGTCCGCGTGCGCGAAGCCGAAGCGCACCAGGGAGCCGGAGGCAGGGGTGCGCGCCATCCGGAACGCCAGCTGTTTCAAGGTTGCCATGAACGTCCTTCGCTCGGTGCCAGTCGAAGGAAGCTTGCCCTCGCGGTCTGACAGCCTGCTCCGGTGGTTCTACCCCAGGCGGGATGCTCAAGGTCCCTGGAGCACCTCGTACAACGGGATGCCAGCTTGGGAGCGTTGGGCGCACGCTTGCGCAGGACGAGGCCGTGACGGTGCCTGAGGGTGTCACCTCCAGTGCAGCGCGCTGCCACCTTTGGGAGGGAAGCCATCGGGAGCGCAGTGTCTAGCCTGCTTGCTTGGGACCGGACACCTCCAGCCCCGGGGAGGCAACATGCGGAAGACTTGCGATTTCCTCGTCGCCATGGCCATGGCCACGATGCTCATGGGGGCGCCCGCCGCCCAGGCCCGCGATGCGGTGCGTTTCGATGCGGAGGCCCCGGTTGCCTTCAACCTGGGCGGCGGCGTCGTCCAGTGCGGTGACACCCTCACCCAGCACACGAAACTCACGCACGACCTCAACTGCCCGGGGGACATCCCCTTCGCGCTCCGGATCGGTGCCGAAGGCATCGTCCTGGACCTTGGCGGCCATACCGTGCGCCGCACAGGCCCGGTCACTCCGAACTCGCAAGGCATCGCGGTCGATTTCAACAGCATGGTGCGCAATGGCACGGTTCAGGGGTTCAGCTTTGGAGTCGTCACCCCCATTACTTCGATCACGGAGAACCTGCGACTGCACAAGCTCGTGCTCCTCGACAACGGCTACGCCGTCTACACCCGGTTCAATACGAACCTGCTCATCACGGAGTGCCGCCTGAGCGGGAACGTCTCCGGGCTGGCCAGTGATCACGGGCAGTCCAGCGGTGCGTTCGACGTGAGGACTTCGGTCTTCACCCACAACGGGACCGCGATGACCGCGGATTTCCACACCATCGACGTGCTCGACTCCACCTTCACGTCGAACGAAAACGTCCTCCGGTGCCTCAACGGCTCCATTCGCATCAGGTCGAGTACGCTCGCGTGGAACGCTTCCGTGGCTTTGCTGCTGGTCGACATTGGCGGCCCCGACACCTGCGGCAATTTGAGATTCGAGAACTCGCTCATCGCGAACAACACCGCGTTCGCCCCCGCGTTCGCTCCGGCGTGGCAGCTGTTCAGGTTCTCGATGCTCAACTCGCTGGCCGTCAACAACGGTGCGGGTCTGCATGTCGCGCCGGTGGACATCTACATGGACGGCAATACCTTCCATGACAACGCGGGCGGATTGACCTTGTCCGACACGCCACTTGAGTTCCCCATCACGCTGACAGGCATTGTCCGCGGCAACCAATTCCTGCGCAATGACGGCGATGGCCTCCGGGTCCTGGCTCCCAGCACCCCCGTGTTGATCAACAACGTCGCCCTGGGCAACACCGGCTGGGGCATCCATGCGCCCACCGCCTTCAACGGCGGAGGGAACGTCGCGCGAGACAATGGCGCGGGCGACTGCTTCGGCATCGTCTGCGCCCCCTACTAGGGTTGAACGAAGGCTTCGTGCTCGGGAACGGCGCCGGGTTGATCGGCTCGACCGAAACATCGCTCGTGGGGCCTCCGCGCTCACCACGTCAGCAGGTAGCGGCCCACTCGGCCGTTCTCGGAGACCTGTACCGGCGCGACGGTGCCCTGCTCCCGGGTGAGCTCGAAGGCGAACTGGAACACGCCCTCCCACGCGACGAAGACGAGGCGCGGGGCGGGCTCCACGAGCCGCACCACCAGTTCCCCGGAGCGGGGAGAGAGCGCGGTGTAGCTGTACTCGGTGCCGTGCTCATACATGCCACCAATGGCGCCGTAGCGGCTGAAGAGGGTGGACGGAGATGCGCCCATCAGGCCCAGCAGCGTCTCGGCGAACTGGCGCACCATGGGCCCATAGCCGTCCCGGGTCACCTCCAGGCTGAACCGGCGGACGGCGTCCTCGCCACCGTCCATCGCCACCGCCGCGTAGATGTCGTCCAGCACCGAGCGATGCACCCACGACGTGCGCAGGATGAGCTTGTCGAAGTAGATGGCCGTCGCGGGGCTCACCCGCTGGCGCATGGTGGCGCGCACGCCCTTTTTGTCGAAGTACTTCAGGAAGTTGAGGATCGAGGTTCCGCTCACCTCGTGCAGGGCGGCAGGAGCCTTGTCCTGGGAGGACTGGGATGGGGCGCTGCTCGGGTTCATGTGTGCTCCCCCGCGGCGGTGCCCACGCCGTCCATCGACTGGCGTTCAAGGCATTGTGCCGTGAATGCGAAATCATCTGATTTCACTGAACCCAAGAAGAAGGTACTCACAGTGAAAACAGTTCCTCCGGGCCTACAAGGCACCCGACCGACGGGTAGGAACGCGGGCCTTCCGAAGACGCCCTGAGCCCGGGATATCCAAGGCCCGCAGTCGCCAGTGTGGTGCGTCGTGGGCATCCCGATTCTCGCGCGGGTGACCTACTTCGGCGACGGCAAGCCGGTGCGTAAAACGGGGCTGTCCACGGAGCCGCGCTGCCGCGCAAGACGAGGCGGTGAAGGATGATGTGTCAAACCAGCTCGCGGCCCTGCAAGCACGCCTTGCGCGGTTGCCCTAATCCCCTTCAGGTAAGTCCATGAAGGGAGAGCCCTGCGTGGGCAAAGAAGCCACGCAGGGCCGCATGATGGCGGCCGAGGCGTCCGAATGCAGCGCGCACCTGGCGCAGTAGCTGCGCGGTCGA
>NZ_RAVY01000349.1:0-4068 GCF_003611625.1 Corallococcus sp. CA054B | reverse complement strand
GCCCAAGGAAGCCCCGCGCCGCCAGGCCCCCGTCGTGAATGAGCGGCCCCACGAGACGCGCCCCATGCAGGTGCGGACCAAGACGCGCGAAACGCTCGTGGGCTACGACATGGACATCTCGGAGGCGCTCCGGCAAGCCGAGCTGAAGCGCCGCGAGGCCGAGCTCGCCGCCCAGAAGCGCGACAAGAAGAAGAAGCCCGTGAAGAAGCCCACGGGCGGCAACCCGCTCCAGGGCCTGTGGCCCATCCCGCCCCAGTACCGCTTCTGGGCCATGCTCGCGGTGGTGGCGCTGGCGTGCGGTTTGGGCTTCGGCGTGATGTGGCTCCTCCTGAGCGGCGGCGAAGGCGGCGGCTGAGCCCGCCGCTTCAGTCCAGCGCCGGCAAGCGGTACTGGATGCCCAGCGACACGGTGGCGGTGTTCAGCCAGTTGCTCGTGAAGCCGTCGCCGAACTCGTCGTCGTTGTCGTCCGACGTGCCTCGCGCGCCGCCGCCCAGGTAGCGCAGGTTGAGGAACACATCGACCTGGTCGGTGACGCGCACGCCGCCGCGCAGGCTCGCGTCCAGCAGCGCGCCCGTCGTGGCCGAATCGCTATCGCCGTTGATGATGGCCGCCGGCGCGTAGCTGCCATCCGCCTCCAGCCCCACCCACCAGTTCGGGCCCAGCGGCCAGCGCACGCGCACCTTGAGCAGCGGCACCGGCCCCACGTCCCGGCTGGTCCGCCGCAGGGTGCCGTCCGCGGACGTGAACACGAACGTCGCGTTGCGAAGCTGGAGGGACGCGCCCACGGACAGCTCCCGCTCGGGGCCGCCGAGCAGGTCGTAGAGGTAGCTGGCCCGGTAGAACGGGAACGCGTAGCGCACGTCCAGGTTCGTGTTCTCCGGGAACGTGAGCTCATCAATCGTGACGTCCCGCCGCAGCACGACCTGCGTCTGGAGGTCCAACGGCTGCACCAGGAACACCAGCGTGTGCCGCCCGCGCAGGGACAGCTCCGCGCTGAGGCGCACGAACGTGTAGAGGTTGTCCTGCCCGCCGTCCTCCGGGAAGCGGAAGATCGTCCCATTGCTCCCCTGGCGCAGGCTGTGCGACAGGACGTCCAGGAAGCCCAGCTCCGCCACCGCGCGCAGCTCCACGCGCGGCTCCTCCTTCCGCGGCGCGTCCTCCGCCGCGCGAGCGGAGCCCGCCATCCCGAACAGCCACGCCACCATCCCGGCCACGACCTGAGACCCGCGCATCGTCTTCCCCTGGGAAGTGCATCCTCGAGGCTGGCAGCAGACGCGACCCGGGTGCGCGAAGGGGATTTTCGAGCGGGGACTGTTCACTCTCCCCCGCGCGTTCCGTCACGCACCGGTCAGGGGCAGGTTCGGCGCCACTGGCGGTTCCAGCGGCAGGAAGAGGCGGAAGATGGTGCCCTTGCCCGTCTCCGGCGCGTCCAGCGACACCTGGCCCACGTGCGAATCGATGATGCGCTTCACCACGGCGAGCCCCAGCCCGGTGCCCTGGGCCTTGGTGGTGAAGAAGGGCTCGAAGACGCGCGCGCGCAGCTCCGCCGGGATGCCCGGCCCCGTGTCGCTGATCTCCACCTGCACGCCGGCCCGGTCCAGCCACGCCTTGCGCGCCACCACGCGCAGCGTGCCGCCCTGGGGCAACATGGCCTGCACGGCGTTGAGCGCCACGTTGAGGAAGCACTGGCGGATGAGCCGCTCGTCCACCGTCACCGCCGGCACGTCCTCCTCCATCACCCACTCCACCCGCACCGGCGGCGGCGAGGTGCCGCCCACGTCGGCGAGCGCGCTGCTCACCGCCTCCTCCAACAGCTGCGTCACCGACACCGGATACAGGTGTGGCGACGGAGGCCGCGCGAACGTGAGCAGGTCCGCGACGATGCGGTTGAGCCGGTCCGCCTCCTCCCCCACGATGTCCACCAGCGGGATGGCCGGGCTCTCCGGCCCGATGATGCGGCGGATGGTGGCCACCGAATTGAAGATGGCGCCCAGGGGATTGCGAACCTCGTGGGCCACCACCGCGGACAGCTCGCCCAGCGCGACCAGCCGCTCGCGGTTCACCAGCTGCTCCTGCGCGCGCGCCAGCTCCGCGTAGCTCTGCTTCAGGTCCTCCACCAGCCGCGCGCCCTCCAGCGCCAGCGACAGCTGGTTGGCGATGGCGTCCGCGCGCTCCAGCTCGGACGGCGTGAAGCGGCGCGGCCGGCGCGTCTCCACCATCACCGCCACGCCGACCATCTGGTCATGCACGGCGAGCGGCAGCACCATGTATGACTGGGCCTCCGCGGCCTGGCGAAGCTCGTCGTCCGCCCGCACCTCCAGCCGCGCGTCCTCGATGCGCAGCGGCTGACGCGTGCGGTACACCTGGGCCGCGAGAGAGTTCGACGACAGGTCCAGCGGCACGTGACGCCCCACCAGCTCCGGGTGGCCGCCCGTCGCCGCGCGGATGGCGAGCCTCTCGCCCTGGGCATCCGGCAGGAGCACGTACGCGTCCGGCACGTCCACGATGCGCGCCAGGCTGGTGACGCCCGTGGCCAGCAGCCGGTCCAGCTCCAGCGTGGCCGCCAGCGCCTTGCCCACCTCGTGCATCAGCGCCAGGTCCTCCGCCCGGCCGCGCACCTCGTCCAGCAGCCGGTGGGATTCGATGGCCGCCGCGAAGTGCGTGCCCATGGCCTGGAGCGTCTCCACCTCCAGCGCGGTGAGCCGGCGGCGCGCGTGGAACAGCACGCTCAACGTGCCCACGCCGCGTGAGCGCACCCGCAGCGGCACCGACACCAGCGTCTGGAACGCCAGCGCCCGGAGCGCGTCGCGCGTGGGCGCGGGACACGTCTCCGCGTCCAGCACCTGCACCGCGTCCGGCATCCCGCCCGGGCGGGGAAGCGACCCCAGCCGCGCGCGGCGCACGCGCGCCACCGCGTCCTCGGACAGGCCGCGCGCGTAGACGAGCTCCAGGGGCTCGCCCGATTCGTGCCGCGTGTCCGCGGGCAGGAGCAGGCACACGGCGTCGCAGCCCAGCAGGCCGGAGATTTCCTCCGTGCCGGAGCCGAAGAAGGCGCGCGGGTGGGGCGCGGACGCGGCCTGTGACGCCAGCCGTCCCAGCGCGGTGAGCGCCGTCGCGCGCACGCTCAGCCGCTGGATGGTGCGCGCCGCGTCCAGCGCGGACGACACCTGCTGGCCGAACAGCCGCACCGCGGCCACGTCCTCCTCGCTCAGCCAGTCCGCGGCCAGCACCAGCATGGCCATGGGCGCGTTCTCCACGTCGATGCGCACGCCCACCGCCCGGTGCGTCTCCACGCGCCGGAACACCGCCAGCACCGCGTCCATGCGCGCTTCGGACACGAACCGGGATGCCTCCACGCCCAGGTCCTCCACCCACGCATCGCCTTCGCGCCAGGTGCGCACCAGCGCGGGCGCCCAGCCGCCCGGGGCCTCCACCCGCACGCGGCCTCCCAGCGCCGGCGCGTGCGGCACCAGCCGGGGGGACAGTCCCGCCACGGACAGCTCCACGCCCACGCCCCGGGGCGTCAGCCACGCGAAGCCCAGCTCCAGCGCCTCCAGCCCCCGGAACACCTCCTCGCGCACCGCGTCCTCGGAGTGCAGCGCACGCACCGCGCTTCCCAGCTCCGCCAGCCGCCGCAGCACCATGCGGCGCCGGACCCGGGACGTCACATCGCGCACCTGCACCACCCAATCCCGGGCGTGCGGATGCACCGTCAGCTCCACGCGCAGCCCGCCGGTGTCGACCTGCAGCCACGCCTCATAGGTGCCCGCCACGGGGGACGAACCCAGCCGCCGCGCGAGCCGGTCCGCCGGGTCCTCCAGCGGTCCCTGCTCCGACAGGAGCGCCGTCACCGGCTTGCCCAGCAGTTGCTCGCGCGCCACGCCCAGCAGACGTGACAGGGCCGCGTTGGCGTGGATGAGCAGGCCGTCCCGAAGCACGAACACGCCCAGGGGCATGTCGTCGAAGAGGCGGTACACCGCCTCCGGTTCCTCGGAAACCGTCCCCACCCGACGGTTCGTGCGCTCTGTGCCTGTCTCTTATACACATCTGACGCTGCCGACGATAAGG
>NZ_RAVY01000348.1:0-4274 GCF_003611625.1 Corallococcus sp. CA054B | reverse complement strand
GAGGACGGCTCTCCTCCACGTCACCGGGCAGGGGAGGGGGCAGGTGCGAGCGGAACGCGGCGTCCGCCACCACCGGCACGCTGCGGCGGATGGTGCGCTCGATGTCGCGCAGGTACGCGCGCTCCTCGGAGTCGCAGAAGGACACGGCCTGGCCGCTGGCGCCCGCGCGGCCCGTGCGGCCGATGCGGTGCACGTACTGCTCCGGCACGTTGGGCAGGTCGTAGTTGAACACGTGCGACAGCCCGTCGATGTCGATGCCGCGCGCCGCGATGTCCGTGGCCACCAGCACCCGCAGGGTGCCGGCGCGGAACTCGTCCAGCGCGCGCTCGCGGGCGTTCTGGCTCTTGTTGCCGTGGATGGCGTCCGCGCGCACGCCCGCCGACGTCAGCTGCTTGGCCACGCGGTTGGCGCCGTGCTTCGTGCGCGTGAACACCAGCGCGCGCGGAATCGCCTTCGCGTCCTGGAGCAGGTGCGTGAGCAGCGCGCGCTTCTCCTCGCGCTCCACGAAGTACACCTGCTGGCTCACCGTGTCCGCGGTGCTGGACGCGGGCGACACCTCCACGCGCACCGGCTCCTTCAGGATGTTGCGCGCCAGATCCATGATGTCCGGCGGCAGCGTCGCGCTGAAGAACAGCGTCTGGCGCACCTGCGGCAGCACCTTGATGACCCGCCGCACGTCGTGGATGAACCCCATGTCCAGCATGCGGTCCGCCTCGTCCAGCACGAACACTTCCAGCGCGCGCAGGGTCACGAACCCCTGGTCGATGAGATCCAGCAGGCGCCCCGGCGTCGCCACCAGGATGTCCACGCCCTGGCGCAGCGCCTGGACCTGCGGATTCTGGCCCACGCCGCCGAACACCACCGCGTGGCGCAGGGGCAGGTTCTTGCCGTAGGTGGCGAAGCTGTCACTCACCTGGCTGGCCAGCTCGCGCGTGGGCGTCAGCACCAGGCAGCGCACCGGACGCGCGCCGCCCGCGGGCGCCTTCGCCGAAAGGCGCTGGAGGATGGGCAGCGCGAACGCCGCCGTCTTGCCCGTGCCCGTCTGGGCCACGCCCAACACGTCCTTGCCCGCAAGGGCATGGGGAATCGCCTTCGCCTGGATGGGCGTCGGCGTGGTGTAGCCCTCCGCCTTGACGGCCTTGAGGAGCGAATCAGTCAACTGCAGTTCGTCGAAAGTCATGAAATCCCGAATGAGGAGGGTCGGCGCACTCCCCCTCAAGCGGGGGACCGACCGCGCAGCGCGCCCTCCCGCGGTATTGCGGGGGCGCCTTGCGGTACGCGGTCAGGCCAATCAATGGCCCGAGGCACCTGCGAACGTCTTGGAACCCCTGTGCGTCCGGAACGATTCCCGGTGCCGCCCAGGGCTTGGGCCACACTGCCTGCAACGGGCGGCAATGTCCCGGGAAATCCTCCCCGCCCGCCTGCCCCCGGCCGCTGTGGAGATTTCGGACAGGGCTGTTGGCCGCCTGTCCCCATCGTCCACAACTCCCCAATCCAGGCGCCGACGGGCCCCTCTCTTGGCCCCCTCTCAAGCCGCCGGAATCATTGGAGTCCAAAGGAAGTGCCATGGGCCACCCCTGGGCAGGTCCTTGGAATGATTGGGAAATCCCCCGGCACCTGCCGCCTGGCATGACCGTTGCTAGCCTTTGCCGCGTCGCGCCGTACTGGCGCGGGCGGTGGACCCTGGTGAGGAGCGGGACTTGAAGCGGTGGCAGCGACAGACGGTGGGGATGGCCTGGGGGTTGGGGCTGTGCGTGGCTTCGCTGGCGTGTGCCCAGCAGCCGAAGGCGGGGACGGTGAAGGCCTCCGGGTTTTCCGCCCAGACGGTGGAGGAGAAGGCCCGCGCGCTGGCCGCGAAGCCGTACCAGGAGCCGCCCATCGGCGTGCCCCCGTCCTTCGAGAAGCTCACCTACGATCAGTACCGGGACATCCGCTTCCGCGACTCCGCGTCGCTGTGGCGTGAAGAGGCGCTGCCTTTCAGGGCACAGTTCTTCCACCCCGGTTTTTATTACACCCGTCCGGTGGGCGTGAACGTGGTGGAGGGCGGCAAGGCGCGCCCCGTGCCTTTCTCCACGGATCAGTTCACCTACGGCCCCCTGGTGGGCCATCCGCCCAAGGGCAAGGTGAACGGCTTCGCGGGCTTCCGCCTCAACGCGCCGCTCAACACGAAGGACTACTACGACGAGCTGGTGGTCTTCCTGGGCGCCAGCTACTTCCGCGCGCTGGGCAAGGGCAACCTGTATGGCCTGTCCGCGCGCGGGCTCGCCATCGACACGGCGCAGCCGGGGGGCGAGGAGTTCCCCACGTTCCGCGAGTTCTGGCTGGAGACGCCGGCGAAGGGCTCGGACACGGTGGTGGTCCACGCGCTGATGGACAGCCCCAGCGTCACGGGCGCGTATCGCTTCGCCATCCGCCCGGGTGAGCGGACCGTGATGGACGTGGAGTCCACGGTGTTCGCGCGCAAGGCGGTGCGCCAGCTGGGCGTGGCGCCGCTCACCAGCATGTTCCTCTTCGGAGAGAACGACCGGGGTGACTTCGACGACTTCCGCCCGGAGGTGCACGACTCCGACGGCATCTCCGTGTGGATGAAGAACGGCGAGAAGCTGTGGCGCCCCCTGAAGAACCCGAAGCAGATCCAGACGAGCAGCTTCCACACGGACGGGCTGTCGGGCTTCGGCCTGTTGCAGCGCGACCAGGCGTTCAGCAGCTACGAGGACCTGGAGGCTCACTCCGAGCGTCGTCCGGGCGCCTGGGTGGAGCCGGTGGGTGACTGGGGCTCGGGCTCCGTACGGCTCGTGGAGCTGCCCACCCGCGAGGAGATCCACGACAACATCGTGGCCTTCTGGGTGCCGGATGCACCGGTGCAGGCAGGTGCACACCTTCGCTTTTCCTACCGGCTGTCCTGGGGCTTTGCCCCCGAGGGCGCGAAGGCCGGAGGTGCCACCGTCGCGGCGACGCGTGTCGCGGCGGGCAGCAAGCCGGGGGCGCGTCGCTTCGTCCTCGATTTCACGAAGGCCAGCACGGAAGGCACCGGTCCCGTGGAGGCGGTCGTCACCGCTTCGCGCGGCCAGGTGCTGCACCCGCGCGCCGAGGTCCACGCCGTCACGGGTGGCTTCCGCGCGGCCTTCGAGCTCATGCCCGACGGAGAAGGCCCCGTCGAGCTGCGCTGCTTCTTGAAACGCGGTTCCGAGACCCTCACCGAGACCTGGAGCTACCTGTGGATTCCGTGACCACGCACCCGTTCATCTCCTTCGCTCCGGCGATGCCCCAGGAAGCCCGCGCGGACACCCGCGCCGCGCTGGTGAGCTTCTTCCAGGACTTCGGCTTCACCGGCCGCAACGACCTGGAGAAGCTGGCGGGCTGGGTCCTGGGCACGCGTGAAATGGCCTTGTCGCCGGAGGCCGCGCTGGCGCTCGCGCGGTGGCGGGTGGAGGGCTGGCTGGCGGAGGTGCTGGGGCCCGCGCACGTGGGGCCGTCGCTGATGGCGCGCGGCCGGGCCGCGTTCGTGCTGGTGGGCGGCGCGCGCTGGGGCGCGGACGTGCTGATGCGCGCTCCGTCCGCGCTGCCGGAGGCGTGGCGCCGCGCGGTGTGTGAAGCAGTGCCCATGTCCGCCCCGGCGGAGGTGCCCTGCCAGATGCGCGAGCAGGTGCTCGTGCTCAATCCCTTCATGGACATGCTGCGCCGCTGGCTGCGTCCCGCCGCCGGCCAGGCGGGCGTGTCGCCGTCGCGCTAGGCGCGGCACCTCACACACAGCGAAGCCGCACGGGAGCCCGGAGTCCGCATGAACGCCCAACCCTACACTCCGGCCCTGGCGCGCCCGCGCCGCGTGATGGTGCTGGGACTGGCGGCCCTGTCCACGGGGTTCGCCTGCGTGGAGATGCACCGGCTGCTCGCGGCCCACGGCACCACGGTGCCGGAGCTGTTCGTGCTGGGGCTGTTCGCGGTGTGCTTCGCGTGGATCGCCCTGTCGTTCTGGAGCGGCGTCGCGGGCTTCATCCAACTGGTGGCGAACCAGCGGGTGCCGGGGCTGCGCTGGCCCACGGAAGAGGAGGCCGCGCGGCCGCTCACGCGCCGCACCGCGGTGGTGATGCCCGTCTACAACGAGGACCCGGCCGCCGTGTTCGCGCACGTGCAGGCCACGTATGAGTCCATCGCCGCGACGGGGCAGCTGGACGCGTTCGACTTCTACGTGCTGAGCGACTCCACGCGGGCGGAGTCGTGGGTGGCGGAGGAGCTGGCGTGGTCGGAGCTGTGCCGCCGGGTGGGCGGGCAGG
>NZ_RAVY01000347.1:0-4367 GCF_003611625.1 Corallococcus sp. CA054B | reverse complement strand
CATCCGCCCCGTCCCCGGACGCCGGACGTCCGCTCCCTGCCCCCACCCTGGCCGCCCGCGCGGCGGCCTTCTTCGACACCTTCCAGGACGCCCGCGCCCGGGCCTTCCGCGGCCTGCCCCGCGAGAAGCCGCCCGCCGGTTGGGCGGACTGGTACGCCCAGGCGCTGCGCGGCGTGGACGGCGACGAGGCCCGGCTCCATGCGGCCTGCCAGGGCTACCTCCAGTCCGACTGGGGCCGCGCCCGGCAGCCTCCGGGCACCGTGATCGCGTTCTGCTCGCCCCGGGTGTGGACGCGCTACGTCCCACCCCTGGAGGACGGTGCGGAGGTGGACTCCGAAGCCTCCAGCGGACCTGCCACGGACGAGGGCGCGTCCACGGAAGCGGCTCGCGTCTGGAGTGCCTGCCTGGAGGGAGTGCGCGCGCAGGGCAAGCGGTACGCGCTGTCATGGCTGGGCAAGGCCCGCGCGGTGGGACTGGAGGACGGACACCTGGTTCTCGCGGCGCCGGACGCCTACTTCCGCCAATGGGTCGAGGAGCAGTACGGCGCGTTGATGGAGGCCGAGGTGCGGAGCCTGGGGTTGGATGGAGTGCGCTGGGCGCGAGCCGCGCACGAGGTCGCCTGACCGGCCTGCGCCATTCAACACACGCGGCCTCCGGGCGCCTGGTCACCCTCCAGGCGCCCGCCGTTCATCGACGCACGTTTCGCCAGGGGCTCCTCCCGTCGCACTGGCCATTGGACGGAGAAACCTCGAAGTTTCGTCTCCCAGCAGTGGCCTCCCTCCTTGAAGGCGCGCCTGGGCGTGGAGGCACATGGGCGTGGTGGACGAAGTCCTGCGAGGTGGCGGCGCCTGTGGCGCACTGCTTCGCCAGGTGGACTGGGCGAAGACGTCCCTGGGCCCCGTGGAAACGTGGCCCCAGTCGCTGCGCACGACCGTCGGCATCGTGCTCGCGTCCGACTATCCGCTCTACGTCGCGTGGGGCCCGGAGTTCGTCCAGTTCTACAACGACGCGTACCGGCCCATCTGCGGACGCACGAAGCACCCCGCCGCCCTGGGACAGGCCGCGCCCGTCACCTGGCCGGAGGTCTGGCACATGCTCGGCCCCGGCTGGGAGCGCATGCGCCGGACCGGAGAGGCCATCTTCGTCAATGACCTGATGATGCCGCTCGACCGCAACGGCTTCGTCGAGGAGTGCTACTTCACCTACAGCCACTCGCCCGTGCGCGACGAGTCCGGCGACGTTGCGGGCGTCTTCGCGGCGCTCACGGAGACCACCGGACAGGTGGTGGGCACGCGGCGGCTGGACACGCTGCGCGAGCTGGGAGCCTCCACCGCGGACCGGGCCACCACGGACGACGCCTGCCGCGAGGCCATGCGCGTCATCGCCGCGGCGCCGCTCGACGTGCCCTTCGCCCTGCTCTACCTGGTGGATGACGCCACCGGCACCGCGCGGCTCGCCGGGACGAGCGGACTCGCCGCGGGGGATGCGCTCGCTCCCACGTCGATGCCCCTCCCGGACGGCACGGGCGAGGCGAGCGCGGACTGGCCCCTGGGGGCCGCCGCGAGCACCGGCGCGACCTTCCTCTGGGAGAAGCTGCCTGGGGAGACAGGCACCGTCGCGGTGGGGCCGTGGCCGGAGGGAACGGCGTCCGCGTGCGTGCAGCCCCTGCCTCGCGTGGGACATGCGCGGCCCGCGGGCTTCCTGGTAACGGGGCTGAGCCGCCGGCTGGCGCTCGATGAGAAGTACCGGGGCTTCCTGGAGCTGCTGGCCCGGGGTGTGACGACGGCCATCTCCCAGGCCCGCGCTCGTGAGGAGGACCGCCGCCGCGCGGAGGCCCTGGCCGCGTTGGACCGCGCGAAGACGGACTTCTTCAGCAACGTGAGCCACGAGCTCCGCACGCCGCTGGCGCTGATGCTGGGGCCGGTGGAGGACGGCCTCCAGGATTCGCTGGAGCCGCTCGGTCCCCGGCAGCTCGAACGGCAGCGGACGGTGCACCGCAACGGGCTGCGGCTGCTCAAGCTCGTCAACACGCTGCTGGAGTTCTCCCGCATCGAAGCGGGCCGCCTGCACGCGACCGCGGTGCCCACCGACCTCGCCGCGCTCACCCGCGGGCTCGCCAGCGGCTTCCGCTCCACCGTGGAGCGCGCGGGCCTGACGCTCGACGTGGACTGTCCCCCGCTGCCGCATCCCGTGAAGGTGGATCCGGAGCAGTGGGAGAAGATCGTCCTCAACCTCATCTCCAACGCGTTCAAGTTCACGCACCAGGGCGGCATCCGCGTGAGCCTGCGCTGGCGGGGAACACAGGTGGAGCTGTGCGTGGCGGACACCGGCACGGGCATCCCGCCGGAAGAGCTGCCGCGCATCTTCGACCGCTTCCACCGCGTGCAGGGCGCGCAGGGACGCAGCTACGAGGGCAGCGGCATCGGGCTCGCGCTGGTGCGGGAGCTGGTGCGCCTGCATGGCGGCGACGTGCAGGCGGAGAGCCACCCCGGCCAGGGCAGCACCTTCACGGTGACGCTGCCCGCGGACGCGGCCTCCATGGCCGCCCCCGCCGGGGACCCGTCCACGCCCGCGCGCGTCCCGACGGGCGCGACCCTCGAGGCGTTCCTGGAAGAGGCTTCCGGCTGGTCGGGGCCGGCGGGCATGCACGCGGTCGACGCGTCCCCCGCTCCCCCCATGAGGACCGTGGGCGGCCACGTCCTGTTCGCGGACGACAACGCGGACATGCGCGCATATGTGCATTCGCTGCTGTCGGAGCGCTTCGAGGTGACGCTCGCGGCGAACGGGCTGGAGGCGCTGGAGTCCTGCCGGGCCCGGATGCCGGACCTCGTCATCAGCGACGTGATGATGCCGGAGCTGGATGGCTACGGGCTCCTGCGGCGGCTGCGCGAGGATCCGGCGACGGTGCACCTGCCCGTCATCCTGCTGTCCGCGCGCGCCGGTGAGGAGGCCACGGTGGAGGGCCTGCGCATGGGCGCCACCGCCTACCTGGTGAAGCCGTTCTCCGCGCGGGAGCTGCTGGCGCGCGTGGAGGGCAACCTCGCGGCGGCGCGGGCGCGCCGGGAGCAGCGTCAGGCGGAGCGGGAGCGCGAGAAGCTGATCGCGGTGGTGGAGCAGTCCTCGGACCTCATCGGCATTGGCGGGCCGGACGGACGGGCGCTGTTCATCAACGAGGCGGGCCAGCGGATGCTGGGACTGGAGGGGCCGGAGGCGGTGCGGAGCACGCACCTGTTCGACTACTTCCTGCCGGAGGACCGCCCCTACGTGCGCGACGTCATCATGCCCAGGCTGCGCGAGCACGGGCGCTGGGACGGCGAGTTCCGCCTCCGCAACTTCCGCACCGGGGCGGCGGTACCCGTGCACTACAACTTCTTCATGCTGCGCGACGCCGCGACGGGCGAGGACATCGGCATCGCCACGGTGAGCCGCGACATCACCGAACGCCACCGGCGCGAGTCGGAGGCACGGGAGCAGCGGGAGTTCGAACAGCAGCTCATTGGCATCGTCAGCCACGACCTGCGCAATCCGCTCAACGCCATCCTCCTGTCGGCGAATGCCCTGCTCCAGCGCGACGACCTGGGGGAGCGCGCGACGAAGAACACCGGCCGCATCATCAGCAGCGCCGAACGCGCGAACCGCCTCATCCGAGACCTGCTGGACGTGACCCAGGCGAGGCTGGGCGGAGGGCTGCCGGTGCACCGCCGCCGCATGGACTTCCACGAGGCCACGCGCCAGGCGCTGGAGGAGGTCCAGGTGGCGTTCCCGGAGCGGCAGGTGGTCCTGGAGCAACAGGGCGACGGCCTGGGCTCGTGGGACGAGGAGCGGCTGGGCCAGGTGGTGCAGAACCTGGTCACCAACGCCGTTCGCTACAGCGAGCCGGGCTCCACGGTGCGGATGTCCACGCGCGAGGAGGGGGACGACCTGGTGCTGGAGGTCCACAACCGGGGCCGCCCCATCCCGCCGGAGATGCTGCCCACCCTCTTCCAGGCCATGCGGCGCGGCCACCATGGCGAAAGCCGGTCCTCGCGCAGCGTGGGGCTGGGGCTCTACATCGTGCAGCAGGTGGCGCGCGCGCACGGGGGGCACGTGAGCGTGGCCTCCAGCGAAGAGGCTGGAACGACGTTCACGGTCCGCCTGCCGAGGGAAGCGCCCCCCGCCTACGACACCGCGTCCTGAGGCCCTATTCGTCCGCCCGGAGCGCGATGGCGGGCGTCACGCGCAGCGCGCGGCGTGCGGGCAGCCAGCTGGCCACGAGCGCCACGGCCCCCAGCAGCAGGGGCACGCCTGCGAACGTCAGGGCGTCCAGCGCGCCCACGCCGTAGAGCATCCCCGCGAGGCCGCGCGCGAGCACCGCCGCCCCCACGAGC
>NZ_RAVY01000346.1:0-4372 GCF_003611625.1 Corallococcus sp. CA054B | reverse complement strand
CGCCCGGGGCGCGGAGGGGGGAAAAAGTTCAGCCCCCGCTACCGCTTCCCGGGTGGGAAGGGCGCGGGGGCCGAAGGGACGAAACAGCAGCGGCGCTTCAGAAGCCGACGCCGGCGCTGCCACCCAGGAAGAAGTCGTTGGCGTAGCCGCGGCGCAGGCCCATGGCCTCGATGCGGAAGGTGAGGTGCAGGTTGCGCGACAGGGCGGGCCGGCCGCGGAGGCCCAGGCCGTACTGGACGACGGGCTTGAGGCCGTTCACCTTCGTCTCCTCCTCGCCCACGGTGATTCCGGTGTTCTGGTACGCGAGTCCACCACCGGCCTGAAGGAACAGACCGAAGGGCGAGTCGCCGAATTGGAACAGCCAGGCGGGCGCGAGCGTGAAGTAGTGAAGCCGCGTGTCCCCCTTGATGAATTCCGTGCCGTCACTGAGGCTGCCGTAGAGCCAGCGCAGGTCCGCGAAGAGGCCCTCGCGCAGGGTGGCGTTCTCGGTGAAGAACGTGCGGCCGAACTCCCAGGTGGCGCGCACGCCCAGGCCGGGCTTGTTGTCGGAGAAGTCGCCGCGGGCGCTGTCGATCAACAGCAGGCCGCCGACCAGCTCCACCGCGACGCCCAGGTTGGGGTCGTCCAGGCGGGACATGCCGCGGAAGCCGTCGTCATTGGTGGCCTCGGCGGCCTCGCGGAACTCGTCCGTTTCGTCCACCAGCCTGCGGCGGCGCTCGTAGGCTTCGTCGTCGTCCTTCTGGGCCTTCTGCTGGGCGCGGGCGGCCTCTTCCTCGGGGTAGGCGTAGGGGTCGTCGTCATCCGCGCTCTGGGCGAACGCGACGGGGGTGAAGAGCAGGCTGCCGGCGAGGCAGGCCTTGAGCCAGGTGTTCAAGGGAGCGGGCCTCACTAGAAGATGTTGGGGCAGGTGGTGCCACCCGCGGCGCTGGCCGGGCAGAGGCTGGGGCCGATGAGCCACTCGCGCGGGATCCGCAGGTGGTCCATGAACTCGTTGCAGACGGCCTTGCGCAGCTCCAGGTCGGAGATGTGCGAGATGATGGCGGCGGCGGGGACGGCCAGCGAGAACAGGGTCTGATCCCCGATCACCTGCTGGGTGTACTGGTAGATGCCCGGCTTCTCGGGGTCCGTGTCGTAGTACGCGGAGACGATGTCGCGCTGCAGCTGGGCCTCCTGGCCGGTGGAGCGGCCCGCCTGGTAGAGCGCGGTCGCGATCAGCGTGCCCACCTGGTACTCGGCGCCGTCGCTGGAGAAGGTGCCCACGTCCTGCTGCTGCAAGCGGTTCCACAGGAGCGCGCTCATGCAGCGGTCGGCGCGGGACAGGTCGCGCGCGTCCGTCACCCCGGCGTAGGGGCCGCCGTCGAAGGAGGTGGCCATGAAGCGCGGGTCACACCCGCTGACGCTGCGGCAGGTGGCGCCGTAGGCGTGGTAGTCCGCCAGGCCCTCGTCGAAGGACTTGAGCACGTTGGCGCCCTGGCTGGGGCTCTCCGAGGACCAGTTGGACAGCGACACGGGCAGGTTCTGACCGGCGTACGCCAGCCGGTTGAACACCAGGTGCGAATACTCGTGCGCCATCACCGCCGCGTTGAGGGGCAGCGGCGCGCGCTGGATCTTATCGAACGGCAGCACCATGAAGGCCTGGAGCACCGGATAGAAGATGGCGTTGTCGCGCGCCGGCTCCTTGCTCACCTGCATCTGGATGAAGTCCGGGAAGTAGTAGAGCGTCGGCGCGGGCTCGAAGGACACGCCCTTCACGTTGGCGACGGTGCGGAAGTACTCGTTGGCGCGCTCGAGGTTGTAATACGAGGTCACCATGTTCCAGGAGTGGAAGTCCGCGGGCCAGAGGACGTCCTCGCCCGTCTTCGCGTCCTTCTGGGTGATGTAGCTGGCCTTCACGTCGTAGCCGGTGTTCTTGAGCAGCACTTCCGCGACGGTGTCCGCCGTGGCGTTCTGGAGCGCGGGGTCGTTCGCGTCGATGACGATGCGCGCACCGCCCTGGAGGTCGCCGACGGAGCCCTTCAGGCCGACGACGTCCTCGATGGTGGTGAGTTCGACCTGCGTGGGGACGTACTGGCCGTTGCTGGAGCGGGACAGGACGGAGACCTTGACCGGGGCCTCGCTGTCCGGCGCGCAGCCCGCGGCCAGGGTCAGCCCGACGGCGACGGTGGTGACTGTTCGGAGCATGACGCCCGTTTTACTCCGGACCGCTCGGAACGTGTATTCCCCCTCGATTCCCTCTCCGAACGGGACCGGGCGGGCGGGCAAACGTGAGGGGGTGTTCGGGCCTTGGATTCCTTGACGCGTCGTTTCCTCGATCCGCTATGGTGCCCGGCCTTCCCTTCCCGAACCAAACGCAGGCGGTCTCCATGGCGGTCCCGTTCATTTCCGAGGTCAAGCGTACCCACACGTGCGGTCAGCTCACGGCCGCGAACGTTGGCGAAGAAGTGGTCCTCTTCGGCTGGGTGCACAACCGGCGCGACCACGGCGGCGCGGTGTTCATCGACCTGCGGGACCGCGAAGGGCTCACCCAGGTGGTGTTCGAGCCGGACAGCAAGGAGGCCCATGAGCTGGCCGGCCACCTGCGCCTGGAGTACTGCGTGGGCATCAAGGGCAAGGTGCTGTCGCGCGGCAAGAACGTGAACCCGAAGATGAAGACGGGGGAGATCGAGGTGAAGGCCTCGGACCTGACCATCTTCAACCGCTCGGAGCCCACGCCGTTCCTCATCGAGGACAACGTGGAGACGTCCGAGGAGAAGCGCCTGGCGCACCGCTACCTGGACCTGCGCCGCGGGCCGCTCCAGCGGACGCTGATGACGCGCTCGAAGATGAACACGCTCGCGCGCTCGTACATGGCGGGCAACGGCTTCCTGGAGCTGGAGACGCCCTTCATGGGCAAGTACACGCCGGGCGGCGCGCGCAACTTCCTGGTCCCCAGCCGCCTGAACCCGGGCAAGTTCTACGCGCTGGCGGAGAGCCCGCAGCTGTACAAGCAGCTGTTCATGGTCGCGGGCTTCGACCGGTACTTCCAGATCGTGAAGTGCTTCCGCGACGAGGACCTGCGCCTGGACCGGCAGCCGGAGTTCACGCAGATCGACGTGGAGATGAGCTTCGTCACCCAGGACGACATCTTCACCATCATCGAGGGCCTGCTGAAGAAGCTGTGGGGCGAGGTGCTGGGCATCGACATCCCGACGCCCTTCATGCGCATGGACTTCTACGAGTCCATGGCGAAGTACGGCAACGACAAGCCGGACCTGCGCTTCGGGCTGGAGCACGTGGTGCTCACGGACGTCATCCGCGAGCACGGCGCGGCCGGTGGCGTGCCCATGATGTGGGATGCGGTGCAGGACAAGGGCATCGTCAAGGCGATGGTCGTCCCGGCGGAGAAGGCGCTGTCCCGCGCGGAGAGCGACAAGCTGGAGGACTTCGCGAAGCAGGCGGGCGCCAAGGGCCTGGCGCGCGCGAAGGTGGGCGAGGGCGGTGAGTGGACCCAGTCCCCGCTGTCCAAGACGATTACGCCGGCGCTGCGGCAGGCCATCAACCAGGCCGTGAACGCGAAGACGGGCGACCTCATCCTGTTCCAGTTCGGCCGCGAGTCGCTGGTGCACACGGTGATGGCGAACCTGCGCGTGCACGTGGCGAAGAAGCTGGGGCTCATCCCCGAGTACGGCAGCGGCGGCCAGTGGAAGTTCCTCTGGGTGGTGAACCCGCCCCTCTTCGAGTTCGACGAGGAGACGAACACCTGGGCCGCGGCGCACCACGCCTTCACCCGTCCGCATGACGAGGACGTGCAGTACCTGGGGACCGACCCGGGCCGCGTGAAGTGCCACCGCTACGACGTGGTGCTCAACGGCTTCGAGATTGGCGGCGGCTCCATCCGCCTGCATGACCCGAAGGTGCAGAGCGAGGTGTTCAAGGCGCTGGGCATCCAGGAGGAGGAGGCGCGCGTGAAGTTCGGCTTCCTGCTGGACGCGCTCAAGTTCGGCGCGCCCCCGCACGGTGGCATCGCGCTGGGCATGGACCGCCTGGTGATGCTGCTGACCGGCGCGGAGTCCCTGCGCGACGTGATTCCGTTCCCCAAGACGAAGACGGGCACGGACACGATGACGGGCGCTCCCGGCGACGTGGACGAGAAGCAGCTGCGCGAGCTGCACGTGCGCTCGGTGCCGCTGCCGCAGAAGTAGTCCGTCACGTCCCGCCGGGAGGAGGACACTCCCGGCGCGCCGCTTTCGTTGCTCGCCGCACCCCGGGCCCTGCGAAAGGCCTGGGGGAGTGGCTGGAAGCCGACGGACGGCCCTCCGGAACGGCTGGACACCCCGGTGACCGTGGCCATTGGGGACCCGTGGCGTGCGAGGGGGCGGGTGCGATGCGGGGA
>NZ_RAVY01000345.1:0-4584 GCF_003611625.1 Corallococcus sp. CA054B | reverse complement strand
GGCCTGGTCCTGGGCGGGCTGGGCACGGGCACGCCCCGGGGCGCGATGGTGGCGCTGACGGGCCTGGTGCCGCTGCTGACCGGCGCGCTGGATTTGTTCCCGCTGGGGCCGCTGATGGGGCTGCCCCTGAAGGGCGCGGACGTGCGGCGCGCGCTGGGGCAGCCGGAGGAAGCACCGCTGCTCGACCTGGCGCACGACGGGGGGCGCTCCCCCTACGCGCCCCCCAGCACGCTGCTGCACTGACTAGTTGCTCACCTGGAAGGGGATGCCCATTGAACCGAACGGCTCTCCTGTCCGCGCATCCACCAGCTTCAGCTGGAGCGTCACCGCGTTCTCTCGGTGGGCCACGCCCTGGAAGTAGAGGAAGCCCTCCTGCGTGCCGCCGGGCTCCAGCGTGCCCTCCGGCAGCGCGTTGTTGAGCATGTCCTCGGTGGGCAGCGGCTGCTCGTAGTAGTACGGGTACGGCCCGTAGAAGGGGCTGCCCCAGCCCCAGGGGCCGCCGTACCAGCCGGGCCCCCAGCCGCGCCAGGGCCCGTAGCCGTAGCCGCCGCCCACCCACACCCTGCCCGCGGGGTACATCGCCGGGCTGATGCGCGCGGGGGCCTCCGTGTCGCGTGACGAGCTGGCTCGCCGCAGCGACAGGGGCGGCAGCGCGCTGTAGCGGAAGCGCGACTCCTGACCCACCAGCGCGAAGTCCTTGTACTGGAGGCGAAGCGGGCGTTGCCCCTGGTTCTCCAGCCGGACGTAGACGGGGGTGACCCGGCGCTCCAGGTCGGACGGTGAGCCGTGCCACGCCGAGCCGTCCGCCGTGAGCCGCACGCCTTCCTGTTCCGTGATGGCGCTGCTCTTGCCGCCCTGGAGGACTCCCGCTTCCGGCACGGGCCGCAGCTTCGTCTCCGCCGCGCAGCCCGCCATCAGCATCAACCCCAGGGCCCCCACTCCCAGTGCTCCACGCATCGCATGCCTCCTCGTACTTCAAGGTAGGGCGTGCGGCGTTCAGGGGATGACATGCGCCGTCCTCCACCCCGGGCAGCGGGCGGGCTGGCCGGGGACCCTACGGCTGGGGCGTCACCGGTTCGGCCGCGGTGGCGGGCCAGGCGGGCGCGTTGACGAAGTCCCATTCCTGATGGCGTGCCCAGGCCTCGAAGGTCTGCCAGCCCACGCGCGGGTAGCTGTTGCGCAGGGTGAGGATGTCCGCGTGGTAGCCCACGCGGTCCAGCCACTCGAACATGGCCGCCAGGTCCTCGCTCTGCTGCTGGAGCTGATCCAACGGGATCTGCTCGAAGTTGATGCGATGGCCGCCCACCATGGAGAGCAGCGCGGCGGCCTGCTGGCCCGTCACCTCGTCGGAGGCGACTTCAATGCGCTCGCCGATGAAGCGCTCCGGGTCACTCAGCACGTGCATCGCGAAGCCGGCCAGGTCGTCCACCGCCACCATCTGGAGGCCGCGCGTCGCGGGCAGCCCCAGGGCCAGCTTCCCCTCCGCCAGCAGGTCGCGCGTGGGCGGGTGGAGGAGGTTCTCCATGAAGAAGGTGGGGGCCAGGATGGTGAAGGGCATGTCCCGGCGCCGCAGGTACAGCTCCACGGCGTGCTTGCTGTCGAAGTGCGGGACGCCGGTGAGCTCCGACGCGCCCGCCACGGACGAGTACACGAAGTGCCGCACGTTGGCGCGCTTCGCCGCGTCCGCCAGGTTCTTGCCGTGCTGGACCTCCGCGTCCACGCCGCCCCCACTGAAGGGCGTGGCCATGGCGTAGACGGCGTCCACGCCGCGCATGGCGCTCTCCAGGGAGACGGGGTCGTCATAGTCGCCCTGGGCCAGGGTGACGCCGGGCCTGCGCAGGGCGCGGGCGGCCGGGGCGTCCGCGTCCCGCACCAGCGCCACCACGTGGTGCCCCCGGTCAGCGAGCTTGCGGAGGACGGCACCGCCTTGCTGGCCGGTGGCGCCAGTGACGAGCACGGTGATGGAGAAATCCACGGGCATGGGTTCAGACCTCCGGACGCGACGTGTCACGGAAAACTGGAGACGCCTCCTTCCATTGGCGAGGCCTGGAGCCCGCAGTGTCCTCCCCCGAGCACAGGCTCCCGAGGCAGGCAGGCGACCTGAAGGGAGGGGCAGGCGGCATGGCATCCTCCCGGCCCCATGAGCAAGCGTGACACGCCCCCGTCCTCCGAGCTGGTCTCCGCCGCCCAGGCGCTCGACGCCGAGCTGCTGCGCTTCGAGGCGCTGTCGGAGCAGCTGAAGGAGGCGCCCCTGATGTCGGAGAAGCACCTGGAGCGCGCGTCGAAGACGCTCAAGGACCTGGCGGACCTGGACGACGCGCTGCGGATGCGCGTGGGCGCGCTGGTGCAGGCCATCACCGGGGTGCGCAACCGGCAGCAGGCGCAGGCGGACGCGGTCAACGTGTGCGCGCAGGAGCTGCAGCAGCGCACGGAGGTGTTCAAGGAGCTGCTCACGCGCTACGGGGCGCTGGGGCAGAGCGCGGCGGACCTCAACGGGCGCATGCAGGAGTTCGCGGCGCTGCGCCAGCAGGCCACGCGCACGGCGGAGGAGGAGGCGCGGCTCACGGAGGTCTTCACCGCGCTCCAGGCGCGCATGGCGGAGGTGGCGGACGACGCGGCCACGCTGACGCGCGCGGCGGAGGAGGCGAAGTTCACCGACATCGGCCGGCAGGCGGAGTCCCTGCGCCAGCAGCTGCTCTCCGCGCGCAACAAGCTGGGCCTGTTGCACCAGAGCCTGTCGAAGTGACGGGGCGCTCTCAGCTCAGGTAGGTGGGCTCGAAGTCGTCCGGGCTGTCGATGGGGCGGCGTCCGGAGAAGCCGGCCTTCAGGTCGTGCCAGTGCGCCACGGCGTTCTCGCCGTAGCGCCAGCAGAGGTAGACGGGCTCCTCGCCGCGCCGCGCGTGGAAGTCCACCAGGCCGTCCGCGCCTTTTATCTCCAGGCCCATCTCCTGGAGCGGGCCCAGCTCACCGCGGATGCGCTCCAGCAGCTCGTCGCGCTCCTCGCGGAAGGTGCGCACCTCGGCGGTGTCGGGCGGGGCCTCCGGGCCGTCCAGCACCTCCGCCAGCTTCTGCACGCGCTCCACCCACGGGCGCACGCGTCCGAAGGTCTTCGTCAGCAACGGCACCAGCCGGCTGGCCTCTTCCACGCTGAAAAAGCGCATCGGGGGACAGCATGCAGTGTGCGCCCCCCGCAGGCCACTCTCTTCGGGGCGTGTCTCAGCGGCCGTGACCTGTCTGAAACATGTCGACAGGTGGGACGGGCGGTCACCCGCGCCGCAGCGATGACAGATTTTCCAGGAGCCAGCGCCAGGCGGCCTCGCGCAGGGGGAAGGCGGCCTCGCGGGCGAGGAAGTCCGCGGTGTGTTCCGCGGCGCAGCGGCCGGCGTCGTCGTGTGCGTCGGGACCGGCGTCCTGGACGGTATGGGTGGCGGCGAGGTCCGCGTGCAGCAGGGCGTGGAAGACGATGAAGTCCACGACGAAGGCGGGCACGGTGGGGCGGTCCAGCGCGGGGTGGACGCGCACCTCGCGCAGGCGTGCGTCGTAGCCGCCCAGGTGGATGGTGCGGCGGGTGCGGCGCGCGGGGCGGCGGGCCCAGCCCACCTCCACGGCGTGCACGCGCCCGTCGAAGTACGCCGCGTCCAGCCGGGCGTGGACGGCCTTGAGGTCGAAGCAGCGGCCGCGCGTGCGCAGCGGGGCGCCGGGCCTGCGCTCCCGGCGCACCTGGCCGTGGTGGGCGTGGCTGAAGGCCTCCAGCACCTCGCGGGCGGCGGTGTCACCGGCCACGTAGAGGGCCAGGGCGCGCACCACGGCGTCGGGTGCGTCCAGGAAGAGGTGGTGCAGGCGCAGGCGCACGCCTTCGGGGAGGCGGCGGTAGCTCACCAGGGTGGCGCGGTTGTCCGTCAGACGCAGGTGCACGGGCCGGCCCAGCAGGGCGGACACGCGCCGGGCCAGTTCCGCGGCCCGGGGCAGCGCGTCCTCGCGCGAGGGCACCCGCGAGCGCGCCGGCTCACGCCCGGGCGCCGGGGCGTCGAACATCGCCATTTGTCCGGGCGGCGGACGCATTGGGGGAAAGGTAAGCCCTGCCCCCGCCCGCTGGAAAGGAGGATGCGTGCGGGCATGTCCGTTGTCCCACGGGGCCTGGCCGTCACGCCTTCGGAAGCGCGGGGTACCGGTCCGCGAGCGAGGCGATGACGGCGAGCAGCTCCCCGGGCTCCACCGGCTTGGGCACATGGCTCTGGAAGCCGGCGCGCAGCACGCGGGTGCGGTCCTCCGAGCGGGCGTACGCGGTGAGGGCCACCGCCGGGGTGTGGCCTCCCTTCGCGGCGGACAGCGCGCGCACGCGCTCGATGAAGCCGTAGCCGTCCGTGACCGGCATGCCGATGTCGGAGACGAGCACGTCCGGATGCTCCGCCTGGAGCACCTGGAGCCCCTCCATCGCGGAGCCCGCGGTCGCCACGTGGGCGCCGCTGTCCTCCAGGAGCGTGCGCAGGAACTCGCGCGCGTCCTCCTCGTCGTCCACCACGAGCACGCGCACGCTGCCCAGCTCCGGAGGGGGCATGGCCTCCCGGTCCATCGGGGGAGGGC
>NZ_RAVY01000344.1:0-4595 GCF_003611625.1 Corallococcus sp. CA054B | reverse complement strand
GGCCGCTGCTCTACGCCTTTCCCGCCCGCTACTACGCCGTCAGCGCCGCGAGCGTGCTGGGGCTGCAGTGCCTGCTCTGGTGGGTGACCCGGTGAAGCCTCAAGCCGCCGCACCGCGGGCTCCGGCCGCGCCCGCGGCCACGATCGACGCCGCGCCCGCCCTGCTCCAGGAGGTACGCCGGACCATCTCCGCGCGCCTGGGAGTCGGCCGCCATGGCCTGGAGCCCATGCTGGACGAGCTGGGCCAGACGCTGGCCCGCCTGATGCCGGGGCCGGGCGACGCGCGGTTGTCGCCGGAGGAGCAGGAGAAGGCGCGCGCGTCGCTCGCGGGCACGGTGGACACGCTGGAGGACGTCCTGGAGGCCCTGCATCGCTCGGGCCGGGCCGGGAACGTCCTGGGCTGGGGGGAGCGCTGAGCCATGGATGTCATCAAGAAACTGACGGCGTTCATCCCGCCGAAGTGGAAGCCGTACGCGCTGCTGCTCGTGGCGCTGCTGGCCCTCTTCGTGCCGCTGTTCCTCGTGTGGCGCGCGAAGCGCAAGAGCGCGCCGGCCGGAGGGAGCGCCGCGCCGGAGCCCCTGGCGAAGAACCGGCTGCGGAAGGTGCGCGAGAAGTTCCTGGCCGGGCTGCCCCTGCGCCACCGCGTGGCGGTGAGGGACCTGCCAGGTGTGGTGGTGATGGGGCCGGCGGGCGCGGGCAAGTCGCGGCTCATCGAGCTGGACCTGGACTGGAAGCGGCAGGCGCGGCAGTTCCTGCCCAGCCTCCTCACGGACTCGCTGCTCCAGGTGTACCTGGGCGCGGACGTCGTCGCACAGGAGGTGTCCCCGCAGCTGTTGGAGGACGAGTCGCCCCAGGCGCGTGAGGCCCTGCGCCGGCTGTGGAAGGACAGCTTCGGCGGCGGTCAGCAGGCACTGGCGGTGCTGGTGCTGGACGCGCGCTGGCTTCAGGACACGCCCCCGGACGAGGTGCGCAGGGCGGCGCAGCTGCTGCGGGGCAAGCTCAACCTGCTGGCGGAGGTGCGCGGGGGCGCGTTCGAGACGCGCGTGTGCCTCACCCACCTGGATGAGCGCGAGGGCTTCGCGGACTTCGCGAAGCTGTTGCGCGCGCACCACGTGCCGCTGCGCTTCCCCCTGCCCCCGCCCGGCCAGGAGGGCAAGCTGGGCTCGCTGCTCAAGGCGCAGGAGCAGTACCTGGCGCTGGGCCTGACGGCGCTGCCGGTGGAGTCCTTCGAGCGGCTGGAGCGCTTCTATTCGGAAGGCCACGCGCCCTTCGAGGCGCTGTCGCGCTTCGTGACGGCGCTGATGGAGGGCCAGACGCTGGCGTACGCGCCCCGGCTGGCCACGGTGTCCCTGTCCTCCGCGGACAAGGACGCCAGGGACCCGGACGTCCTCTCCGTGTCCGCCGAGGCCAGCACGGCGCGAGCGGTCCACGACCGCTACCTGCACACGCACCTGCGCCGGGCGGTGCTGCTGGGCCTGGCGTTCGCGCTGCCGCTGCTGGCCGCGTACGGGCACTTCGCCTGGAGGCTGGGCCAGGCGCGCACGCGCGTGCAGCGCTTCGAGGACATGGTCCAGCGCATGCGCGACCAGGGGCAGGCGGTGTCCGGGGCCGCGGTGCAGGAGCCGGTGCTCGCGGCGGGCCACTCCCTGGACTCGCTGTGGAGCGCCATGAACACGTGGCCGCTCTTGCGCTACAGCTTCACCGGCGCGCGAGAGGACCTGCGCCAGCGCCTGGCCCGGGGCATCCGCGAGGCGCACATCCGGCCCGCGCTGGAGAAGTGCCACCGCCAGCCGGACACGTGCCGTCCGGAGCAGGTCGTCTACCTGCTGGCCACGTTGCACGGCTCGCGCGAGGAGCCGCTGGGGCAGCTGGTGCTGTCCAGCCTGAAGACGCGCCCGAACTGGAGCTTCGTGTCGGAGGGAGGCGCGGCCGAGCCCGCGAGCGACATGGCGGCGCTGGAGGCGGGGCGCTCGTGGGTGACGGCGGTGGGGCTGAACGAGTCCCTGGTGGCCGACTACGTCACCATGAGCAACCCGCCGTGGTCCGCGCCGGACACGCCCGAGGCCAGCTGGGCGCGCTGGCCCTTCCCGGAGCCGCTCACACTGGAGGCGCAGCTGATGCCGTGGCAGGCGCACCTGCGGCGGTTGCAGGACCTGCTGGCGAACCGGGCCGTGGAGCCGCGCGAGCTGGAGCGGCTGGACGCGGAGCTGGAGGCCATGCAGGACGAGCGCCGCCGGCTCCAGGCGCTGCTGGACGACAGCGCGCGCTTCAGCAGCCTGCCGCGAGCGTTGGAGCTGCTGGCCGCCTCCGAGGCGCGCGTGGACACCAGCCGCTTCCGGGGCATCCCCTCCACGCTCAAGACGGTGGCGTGGATCAACGACCACCGGGACGCGCTGACGAACGTGCTGCGCATGGAGGAGGAGGCGTACCTGGGCGTGAAGGCGGTGCAGAAGATGACCGTGGCTGAGCTGCTGGTGCGCGACGGCCTGTGGCTGCCGGGCAACGGCCCCGCGGTGCTCCAGGTGCCCGTGCTCCAGAGCACCTTCGAGTTCCGCCCCAAGGATGGCTCGCGGCTCCTGCACCAGGCACTGCTGCGCTACCACGAGAAGACGGGGCGCCTGCCCTTCGGCGTGATGGAGGGCGAGGAGGCGGTGGCGGCGCGCGGCGGCGCGACCCTGGCGGCGGACCGGCTGGAGTTCGACACGCGGCTACGCCCGCTGGTGGACGAGTTCACCACGCGAATCAAAGGCGCGGGGCTCCCGGTGGAGGAGGTGTCGCAGCGCCAGGAGCACGTGCGCCGCAAGGTGAACCAGTTCGCGTTCCAGTACCGCAACCGGCTGTTCCAGCGCGTATCCACGTACCGCTTCCAGGCGGTGATTCCCGCGCTCCTGGCGGAGGAGCTGTCCCGGCTCACGCAGCCGTCCTCGGAGCTGGTGGACATGCTGCGCGACGTGGCCCAGGGCGTGGCGCTGGAGCCGCTGGACGGCCCCTTCTACGAAGCGCTGCGCAATGCTGTAGCGCCGTTCAAGCCCATCGCCACGGTGATGAAGCCGGACGAGACGGGCAACTACACGGCGCTCAACCCGTACCGGGCGCTCGTGGCCCAGATGTCGGACGAGCTGAACGCGGTGCCCCGTCCAGGCGTGGTGCCCGCGGAGGCGACGGCGTCGCTCAACGGAGGTCTGGCCACCGGCGGCGCGCAGCCGGCCAGCGGAGCCGCGAGGCTGCCGGAGCTGCTGACGCCGCTGGGGCGCCTGGCCTTCGCGATGATGCTGGAGGACGACACGTCCTACCTGCGCAAGGTGGACGCGTGGTTGGATCAGCAGGGGCTCATCGGAGAGCTGCGGCAGCCCTTCCGCCAGCCGTTCCTCGCGGTGCGCGAGCTGGGGCAGCGCGAGATTGAGAGGACCCTGGAGCGGCAGTGGGACGACGCCTCGATCCGGTTCCTGCGTCCGCTGCTGAACCGCTATCCGTTCACGCCGGACGCGTCGCAGGAGGTGGATCCGGGAGACCTGGAGGTACTGCGCAAGCAGGACGGCGCGTTCTGGGAGTTCGTGACGCGGGTGCTGGCGCCGGTGTGCGAGGAGCGAGGCTCGGAGTGGGTGGCGCGAGGCGCGCTCCAGTCGAGGCTGTCGTTGCCGCAGGGGATGTTGCCCACGCTGGGGAGGCTGTCGCGGCTGGCCCGCATGTTGTGGGACACGGAGGGGAGGCCCCGGCCGTTGCTCTTGCAGGTGATGCCGTTGCCGCTGCCGAAGGCGCCCATGCAGGGCAGCTTCGTGACGCTGGGTTCGCTCAAGTGCGGCAAGACGACGTTCCTCGCGTACAACCAGAGCCCGTCGTGGCAGGAGTTCCCGCTCGCGTGGTGGGACCAGCAGACGGCGTCGCTGATGCTGGAGGTGCGCGCGCCCGCGGACCAGTCGGTGCAGTACGCGTCGCTGGAGAAGTCACGTTCGGCGTGGAGCTGCTTCCGGCTGCTGGAGTCGTCGCAGTCCACGGAAGACCCGCAGCACCGCCGTTGGTCGTTGAGAGCGCGAGGCGCCCAGTCCACGGACGGGGTGATGGACCTGCGCTTCGGGCTCAAGGGTGAGCCCTGGATCCCGTTCCGCGAGGTGCCGCGATGAAACCGTGGGCAAGCTGCATCCCATTGGCGCTGTGTTTCCTGGCCGCGTGCCAGCCGAGCACGCTGCACCTGAGCGTGAAGGCGCCGTCAGGGACGAACCAGGGCCGGCCGCTCTACATGCTGGTGCGCAAGGTGGATCCGAAGCAGTTCGCCGTGGAGTCCTACGGCGAGGTCTCCGCGCGCATCTTCCAGCCGGACGCGGACGTGCTCCTGTCCGCGCTGATCTACCCGGGAACGCTACAGCGCCTGAAGGTGCCGCTGCCGGAGAACGCGCCGGTGGCGGTGTCCTTCCTGTTCACCGCGCCGGACGGCACCTGGCAGCAGTTCGTGAACGCACCCGCGCCCGGCTCGCTGGACATCGAGCTGCTCGAAGGGCGCATCCGCACGGGCACCCAGCCCGCGGCGCCCAAGGAAGGCGACGACGAGGCGAAACCGCCCGAGCCGCCCGCCGCTCCGAAGCCCCCACCCTCCTCCAC
>NZ_RAVY01000343.1:0-4763 GCF_003611625.1 Corallococcus sp. CA054B | reverse complement strand
CAGCAGCACCACGACGCCCCACGCCAGGAGTCCCCGAAACCCACGTGCCAGGTCCATCCCGCCATTCTGCCCTGGCCGGGAGCCACATCCCCGGGCTAAACCCGCCTCCCGGGTTTCACGACACCCCGCGCCATCCGTCCTGTCCGGCCGCCAACCGGGGAGTCACTTGAGCCCCCAACAGCCTTGCCTTGGGCCTCCGGTTGCCGTCCAATGGTGCACAAACCAATGATCGCCGCCGGTGGCGGTTTTCCAGAGCATGCACACCGTTGCGATCACCGGATTTGGGAAGAGGGTGAAGGGGAAGGCGATGACGGGGACGGTGTGGACAAAGGGGGCGCGAGGGGTCGCGCTGGGGATGCTCCTGCTGGTGGGCGCTGCCGCCCACGCGGGACAGGCGGGCGGGGTCAACATGCCGGATTCCCTCCAGGTGGAGGGCAAGACGCTGGCGCTCACCCACATGGAGCTGAAGAAGAAGCTCTTCTTCAACGTGTACGTGTGGAGCCTCTACATGGAGGAGGAGCCCACCTGCTTCAAGGAGGCCGTGGCCTCCAACAGCCTGAAACGCCTGCACTTCCGCTTCCTGCGCACCATCACCAAGGACCAACTCGTGGGCAGCTTCCGCGAGGGCCTCCGCCAGAACCCGGCCATGCGCCAGGACGCCCTCAACCAGTCCCTGGAGAAGCTGCTGTCGTCCCTCCATGACGTGCGCAAGGGCGACGACCTCGTCCTCACCTACCTGCCCGGCTCCGGCCTCCATGTCTCCGGCGGCGCGTCCGGCGGCGTCCACATCCCCGGCAAGTCCTTCGCCGACGCCCTCTTCAGCTCCTGGCTGGACACCCACCCCATCTTCCCCAAGTAGGCTGGCCGCTCGTCCAGCCAGGAAGTTTGGCCTCAAATTGGATGCGCGTTTCTCCTAGGCTGCGGGCCCGAGAGCGGTAGTCTCGGACCCACCAACATCCTTGTCAGGAGGAATCGCACCTATGCGGACACGTCTGGTTCTGGCTGCCCTCGTTGCCCTCTCCACGGGTTGCGTCTCGCAGGGGAAGTTCAACGAGAAGGCCCTGGAGGCGGAAGGGCTGACGAAGAACCTCACGGATGAGAAGGCGGCCCGCGCGGCCGCCGAGGCGAAGATCAAGGAGCTGGAGGAGAAGCAGGCCGCGCTGGAGCAGGAGAAGACCGCGCTGCAGACGCGCCTGGATGCCTCCGAGAACCGCCTCACCGGCGCCGCGGCCGAGCGCCGCGCCCTGGAGGAGAAGAACGCGCAGCTGGCCGCGCTCAACGACGAGCTGGGGCGCAACGCCAAGAAGCTCGCGCAGGCGAAGGAGGAGCTGGAGAAGAAGAGCTCCGAGTACGAGAACCTGGCCCAGTCCCTCAAGCAGGAGATCTCCGACGGCAAGATTGAGCTGTCGGAGATGAAGGGCCGGATGACCGTGCAGCTCAAGGACAAGATCCTCTTCGCGTCCGGCTCCGCGCGCGTGGGCAAGGAAGGGCAGGAGGCGCTCGTGAAGATCGCCGACGCGCTCAAGACGGTGAAGGGCCGCATCGTGCGCGTGGAAGGCCACACGGACGACGTGCCCACCGGCGGCGGACAATTCGCCACCAACTGGGAGCTGAGCCTGGCGCGCGCGATGGCGGTGGTTCGTTCGCTTCAGGACTCTGGTGTGGATCCGACCATGCTGTCCGCGGCGGGCTACGGGCAGTACCAGCCGCTCGTTCCCAATGACACGCCAGAGCACAAGAGCCAGAACCGGCGCATCGAAATCGTTCTCGCTCCCAGCCTCGGGGGGCGCTAGGAGGGGGCGCGGGAGACCCGCGCACCCTTCATGAAAACGCTCCTCTGTGTCGTCTGTGTATTGCTTGCGACCGGAGCCGTGGCTCAGGCTCCGGACGCAGGAACTCTCGCCGGTGATGCTGGCGCTCCCACGGGCGTGCTGACCAAGCCGCCCGCCCTCCTGCGTCAGGTCGAAGCGGCCTACCCTCCGGATGCCGCCGCCCAGCAGCTCGAGGGCACGGTGGTGATGTTCATCGACATCTCGGAGACGGGCGCCGTCACGAATGTCGAAATCACCCAGCCCGCGGGCCACGGCTTCGACGAGGCCGCCACGGAAGCGGTGAAGCAGTTCCAGTTCGAGCCCGCGGAGGTGGACAACGTCCCCGCGCCGGTGCGCATCCAGTACGCCTACCAGTTCGTCTTCCGCGCGCCGGAGCCGCAACCGGAGGCCTCGCCGGACGGCGGTGTCCAGGAGCCGCAGGGGCCGGTGAACTTCAGCGGTCAGGCGCTGGAGCGCGGCACGCGCAAGCCCCTGGTGGGCGCGGAGGTGGTGCTCACGGAGCTGGATCGCGCCACCGTCACGGACGAAGAAGGGCGCTTCGCCTTCCGGGGCGTCCCCGTGGGCACGCACCCGGTCGTCGTGGTGATGGGCAACTACGACCGCTTCAAGACGCAGGAGACGATTGAAGAGGGCAAGGAGACGCGGGCCACGTACTACGTGCAGAAGCGCATCTTCAGCCAATACGAGACGGTGGTCCGCAGCGACCGCGAGCGCAAGGAGGTGACGCGCACGACCATCACGGTAGCGGAGGTGCAGCGCGTACCGGGCACGCAGGGGGACACGCTCAAGGTGGTGCAGAACCTGCCGGGCGTGGCGCGGCCCGCGTTCAACGGCGGCGCGCTGGTCATCCGAGGCACCAGCCCGCAGGAGTCCGGCGTCTTCCTGGACGGCCTGCGCATCCCCATCCTGTACCACTTCGGTGGCCTCACCTCCGTGTACAACTCGGACCTGCTGGAGGCGGTGGACTACCTGCCCGGCAACTTCTCCGCGTACTACGGCGACATCACCGGCGGCGTCATCAACGTGCGCAGCCGCGAGCCCCGCACGGACCGGCTCCACGCCACGGTGGGCATCAGCCTGATTGAGTCCAACGCGGTGATTGAAGGCCCCATCACGGACACGCTGAGCTTCGCCATTGGCGGCCGGCGCTCGTACATCGACCTGGTGCTCAAGGCGGTGCCGTTCGACGACGACAGCCTCCAGGTGGCGCCGCGCTACTACGACGCGCAGGCGAAGCTGGTGTGGAAGCCGAGCCGCCGCCACACCTTCACGCTGCAAGGTCTGACGTCGCGCGACCGGCTGGCGTTGCTCTTGGACCAGCCGGCGGACGGCGACCCGTCCGTCAACGGCGGCCTGGATGTGACCACGGGCTTCAACCAGCTGCGCCTGCGGCACCAGTTCCGCGAGGGCAAGCTGCTGCTCGACACGCACGGGCTCGTGGGCAACACCATCCTGGACTTCCAGATTGGCGAGCGCGGGCTGCGCATCGCGTCCACGGACCTGTATCTGCGGCCCACGGTGGAGTACGCGTTCAACGACAATGTGACGGTCGCGGGCGGCCTGGACGTGGTGGCGAACCTGGCGAACGTGACGGCCAGCATCCAGCAGCCGCCGCGCGAGGGCGAGCCGCCGTCGCCGCTGGTGACGGAGGACCTCATCAACATCGATGGGAAGTTCACCCAGTACTACCCGTCCGCCTGGGCGGAGGTGCGCTGGCGGCCCATCCAGGACCTGCTGGTGGTGCCGGGCATTCGCACGGAGAGCTACATCTTCACGGACCAGCAGGAGGTGAAGCGCTCGGTGAACCCGCGGCTCGCGGTGCGCTACGCGCTCACGGAGACGCTGACGCTGAAGGGCGGCGCGGGCGTCTACCACAGCCCGCCGGTGCAGGATGAGCCGTCGCCGGGGTTCGGCAATCCGGACCTGGGGGCGAAGCGGTCGCTCCAGTACAGCGTGGGCGCGGAGTGGCAGGCGCGGCCGGAGTGGTTCGTGGGCAGCGAGGTCTTCTACAACGACCTGGATGACCTCATCGTCCGCTCGAACGCGCGCGTCGTGCGGAACGGCGAGTCCGTGCCGGAGAACCTGAAGAACGGCGGCGTGGGGCGCATCTACGGCTTCGAGTTGCTGGTGCGCCGGGCGCTGACGGACCGGCTGTTCGGCTGGATTTCGTACACGCTCAGCCGCAGCGAGCGCCGGGACGCGCCGGGGGCGCGCTGGCGCAAGTTCGACAACGACCAGACGCACGTGCTGACGGCCATCGCCAGCTACAAGCTGCCGAAGGGCTGGGAGGTGGGCGCGCGGTTCCGCTTCGCGTCCGGCAACCCGACGACGCCGGTGCTGGGCTCCAAGCGCGACGACACGACGGACGTGTTCATCCCGTACTACGGGCTGGTCAATTCGCAGCGGCTGCCGTCGTTCAACCAGCTGGACATCCGCGTGGACAAGAACCTCATCTTCGACACGTGGAACCTGGACCTCTACCTGGACCTGACGAACGCGTACAACAACCAGTCGGTCGAGGGCGTGGCCTACAACTACAACTATTCCAAGCGCGAGTACTTCAAGGGCCTGCCCATCCTGCCCGTGCTCGGCCTGAAGGGGGCCTTCTGACGCCATGCGCACTCCCGTCCTGATGTCTGTGATTGCGTTGCTGGGGGCGACCGCGTGCAGCGGCCCGGACTTCGACGCCCAGAGTGAGATTCGCAGTGTGCGCGTGCTCGGCATCAAGGCGGAGCCGCCGGAGCTGGCGTTGGATCCGAACGCCTCCACGCTGCCGCCGCCGGTGACGTTCAGCGCGCTGGCGGTGACGCCGGACGCGCGTCCGGTGACGGTGACGTACGCGCTGTGCCGGCCGGACGTGAACCCCTACGGGGACGTGGCGTGTCCGGGGGACGGCGGGGTGCCGTTGCCGGGCGGGGTGTTGTCGTTGAG
>NZ_RAVY01000342.1:0-4801 GCF_003611625.1 Corallococcus sp. CA054B | reverse complement strand
GCCCCACCCCTGCTTCGTCCGGAACCGGCTATGACACGGCCCCAGGTCCAGGCCAGGAGGGCCCCCATGCCGCCGACAAGTCCCGAGGGTGACTACGCACCCGAGCCCCGCCAGGGGTGGTGGAGCCGCAACTGGAAGTGGGCGGTGCCCGTGGGCTGTCTGGGGATGCTGGGCTCGTGCTTCTGCTTCGCGGCCATCGCCGTGGGCTGGGGCTACTCGTCGTTCAAGGACATGGGCGCGTACACGGACGCCATCACGGAGGCCCAGGAGGATCCGCACGTGCAGCGGGCCCTGGGCGGCACCTTCAAGCCGGGCTTCCCCAGCAACACCCAGGTGAGCACCCGCAACGGCCGCACCCACGCGGAGTTCACCGTCCCGCTGGACGGCCCCAAGGCGGACGGCAACCTCCACGCCGTGGCCGACAAGAACGGCGAGACGTGGACCTTCCGCACCCTCTACGTCCAGGTGGAGGACGGACAGCGCATCGACCTGCTCGACACGGGCGAGCCGCCCCCGGAAGCACCGGAGCTGGAGGAGCCGGAGGTGCCCCACGAGCTGGAGCCGGAAGACACCGAGCCCTCGGAGCCGCCCGCGCGGAAGAAGCCCGGCAGCGACACCGACATCGAGCTGTAGGGCTGCCCGGGAGTGACGAAGGGCGCGCCCCGGGATGTCCCGGTGACGCGCCCCTCGGAGGTCACGGCCCGCCGTCAGGACGGCGGAAGCGGACTACTTCAGCTTCTGGATGCCTTCGCGCAGCGCGGGCAGGACCTTGAAGAGGTCGTCCACGAGGCCGTAGTCGGCCACCTGGAAGATGGGCGCCTCCGGGTCCTTGTTGATGGCGACGATGGTCTTCGAGGACTTCATGCCGGCCAGGTGCTGGATGGCGCCGCTGATGCCCGCGGCGATGTACAGCTTCGGCGCGACGACCTTGCCCGTCTGACCGACCTGCAGGTCGTTGGGAACCCAACCCGCGTCGCACACCGCGCGGGACGCGCCCACCGCGGCGCCCAGCAGGTCCGCCAGGGCCTCCACTTCCTTGAAGTCGCCCTTGGTGCCGCGGCCACCGGACACCACCACGCTGGCCTCGGTGAGCTCCGGACGGGCGCTCTTCACCTCGTTGAAGGACACGAACTTCGTCTTGGAGGCCTCCAGCTTCGGCTGGAAGGACTTCACCTCCGCGGACGCGCCCGCGCCAGCGGCCGGCGTGAACTCCGTGGCGCGGATGCTGATGACCTGCACCGGCGTGGAGAGCTTCACCTCGGCGAACACGTTGCCGGCCCACATGGGACGGGTGAACGTGATGTCCGCGCCACTGCCGTTGATGGCGGTGATGTCGGTGGCCATGGCGGCCTTCAGCCGGGCGGCGACGCGCGGCAGCAGGTCCTTGCCCTGCGCCGTGGAGGCCGCGCCCACGAAGGTGGCCTTCAGCTCCTGCGCCAGGCCGGCGACGACGGGGGCGTAGACCTCGGCCAGGTAGTGCTCGAACTCAGGAGCGGCGGCCGTGTGGATGGCCTTGGCGCCGGAGCCCTTGAGCTCCTCCGCCAGCTTGGAGGGGTCCTTGGAAAGAAGGACGAGGTGCAGCTCGGCGCCGGCCTTGTCGGCCAGCTGCTTGCCCGCGGCGATGGCGTTCAGGGAGGCCTTGCGCAGGTTCCCGTCCGGCTGCTGCTCGGCGACGATGAGGACGATGGACATGGTGTGTCTGTCTCCGGAATCGTTGGAAGGGTTGGCAGCGCGGGTCAGACGACCTTCGCCTCGTTGTGCAGCTTCTCCACCAGGGTGGCCACGTCCGGCACCTTGATGCCCGCCTTGCGCGCGGGAGGCGACGCCAGCTTGAGCACCTGGATCTTCGGGGCCACGTCCACGCCCAGGCCCGCCGGGGTCAGCTCCTCGATGGGCTTGCTCTTCGCCTTCATGATGCCCGGGAGGCTGGCGTAGCGCGGCTGGTTCAGGCGCAGGTCCGTGGTGACGATGGCGGGCAGCTGGACCTCCAGGGTCGCGAGCCCGTTGTCCACTTCACGCACCACCTGCACGCTCTTCTTGTCCGCGGACACCACCACCGCCGGGACCTTGTTCTTCTCCTGGTCGCTCTCCAGCGACTCCACCTTGGAGGCGAACGTGGCCTGACCCCAGCCCAGGAACTCGGCCAGGTACTGGCCCACCTGGTTCTGGTCGTCGTCGATGGACTGCTTGCCCAACAGGACGATGTCCGGCTTCTCCTTCTCCGCGACCTTCTGGAGCAGCCCCGCGATGCCCAGCTGATCCAGCGGGCCCGTGTGGTTCACCCAGATGGCGCGGTTGGCGCCCATGGCCAGCGCGTGGCGCAGCTGCTCCTGCACCTCCTTGCCGCCGATGGAGACCACCACCACCTCGCCGGTGTGCTTCGCCGCGAGGCGCAGGCCCTCTTCCACGCCGATTTCATCGAAGGGGTTGATCTTGTACTTCAACCCCTCCTTCACGATGTCCGAGCCGTCCGGCTTCACCTTGATCTTCGACTCGGGATCTTCCACGCGCTTGGCGGTGACGAGAATCTTCACGGCGGGCTTCTCCTCAGTGGGGAGTGTTTGGAAATCGGGCGCTTGACGCGTCGCGCATCAGGGCCGGAGTAATAGACATCCGCACACGGCGGCGGCAACGGGAAAGCCCCGCCGGGCACAGTTTTGCTTTTCTACCTGAACAGTTCCTTCGCGATGACCAGGCGCTGCACCTGGCTCGTGCCCTCGTAGACCTGGATGAGCTTGGCGTCGCGCATCAGCTTCTCCACGGGGTATTCCTTCATGTAGCCGTAGCCGCCGAAGACCTGCACGGCGTCCGTGGCGACCTTCATGGCCATGTCCGCGGCGAAGCACTTCGCATAGCTGGACTGGAGGGTGTTGCGCTGTCCCTCATCCAGCACCTGCGCGCTCTCGTAGGTGAGCAGGCGCGCGGCGTGGGTGTTCATGGCCATCTCCGCCAGCATGAACTGGACGGCCTGGTGCTCGCGGATGGGCTTGCCCATCGTCTGGCGCTGCGCGGAGTACTCCAGCGAGTGCTCCAGCGCCGCGCGGGCGATGCCAATGGAGATGCTCGCGGTGAGCGGGCGGCTGTTGTCCAGCGTGGCCATGGCGATCTTGAAGCCCTCGCCCTCCTCGCCGATGCGGTTCTTCACCGGGACACGCACCTCGTCGAACGTGACGGTGGTGGTGTTGCTGGCGCGCTGGCCCATCTTGTTCTCGTGCTTGCCGGTGGTCAGGCCCTGCGGACGGCCCTCCACGACGAAGCAGGTGATGCCCTTGTGCTTCTTGCCCTTGTCCAGCGTGGCGAACACGGTGAACTGGTCCGCGTAGCCGGCGTTGGTGATGAAGCACTTGCTGCCGTTGAGGACGTACTCGTCACCCTCGCGGCGCGCGGTGGTGCCCATGGCCGCCACGTCCGAACCCGCGGAAGGCTCCGTGAGGCAGAAGCAGCTGAGCTTGAGCTTCTCCCCAAAGGGGGCCAGCAGGCGCTTCTTCTGGTCGTCCGTGCCGGCCAGGATGATGGGCAGGTTGGCCAGGTCGTTGGCGATGAGGGACGTGGCCACGCCCGCGCAGCCCCACGCCAGCTCCTCGCACACGATGACCTGCTCCAGGTGCGTCAGGCCCACGCCGTTGTACTCCGACGGGATGGCCATGTTCAGCAGGCCCAGCTCGAAGGCCGCGGAGATGAGGTCCTTGGGGAAGTCGGAGGTCTCGTCGTAGTGGGGGGCCTTGGGGCGCACCACGTCACGGGCGTACTTGCGCGCGGCGTCCTGCAAGGCGCGCTGGTTTTCGCTGAGCTGGAAATCCATGTGCGGGGCTCCGGGAGGGTTGATTCAAATATCAATCCGTTTCCCCTGCCATACCGCTCCCGCCGTCCAGGCGCCAGCCCCCGCGAGGGCCCCCCCGTCGTTCCAGGGACACCGGAACGACAGGGGAGACGGCCGAGCGGTTACTTCCCGGCGGGCTTGCCCTGCTTGGGGACCTTTTCCCAGTCCGCGAGGAACTTCTGGATGCCCGCGTCGGTGAGGGGGTGGTTCGCCAGCTGGGTGATGACGTTGTAGGGCAGCGTGGCCACGTCCGCGCCCAGGCGCGCGGCCTGGAGGACGTGGACGGGGTTGCGCACGCTGGCCACCAGCACCTGCGTGGTGAAGTCGTAGTTCTGGTAGATCTCCAGGATGTGGGCGATGAGCTCCATGCCGTCCTGGGAGATGTCGTCCAGCCGGCCCACGAAGGGCGACACGTACGTGGCGCCGGCCTTGGCGCACAGCAGGGCCTGGTTGGCGGAGAAGCAGAGGGTGACGTTGGTGCGGATGCCGTCCGCGGTGAGCGCCTTGACGGCCTTCATGCCCTCCACGCCCATGGGGATCTTCACCACGACGTTGTCGTGGATCTTCGCCAGGCCCTGGCCTTCCTTGATGAGCTCCGGGGCGGTCAGCGAGACGCACTCCGCGCTGATGGGACCGTCCACGATGGAGCAGATCTCCCGGATGGTCTCCTCCAGGTTCCGGCCGACCTTGGCCAGCAGTGACGGGTTGGTGGTGACGCCGTCCACGCAGCCCATCTCGTGGGCCTTGCGGATTTCGCCGACGTCCGCGCTGTCGATGAAGAACTTCATGCCGTCCCCTCGGTTTCCGGTGGTGAAGCAGGTTTCCCCGGCCACGGGCGGCCGGGCGGGCAGGCCGTAGCCCAGGCCCCCCCATGCGTCAAGGATGGCCGCCCACGCTGCGGCGGAGTAGAGGTAGCGCCCATCCATGGCCCGCGCTCCCCGCTCCACCGCCAAGAAGCCCAAACTGCGTGCCCTCCCCGGC
>NZ_RAVY01000341.1:0-4823 GCF_003611625.1 Corallococcus sp. CA054B | reverse complement strand
GAGGAGGGCTACTTCGCGGGGGCCGGCGCCGGCTTGGGCGCGGGCTTCGGGGCGTCGGGCGTGCCGGCGGGGACGTTCTTCGTCTCCGACAGCTCGTCCTCGGCGCGCAGGAAGGCCTGGGCGGCGCGGTCCACGTCGTCGGGCTTGAGGCCCGTGAGGTTGGCGGCGGCCAGGCGCGTGCGCGACGCGAGCGCCGTCTCCCCCAGCGCGCCGTGGATGCGCGTGAGGGCCACGTGGATTTCCGGGTCGAACGGATCCGAGGCCAGCGCCTCCAGGTACGCCGTCTTCGCCTTCGGGTAGTCCTTGCGGAACAGCAGGATGCGGCCCAGGTGCACGTTGGTGGAGGGCGAGCCCGGGTGCATGCGCAGCGAGCCGCGCAGCACGGACTCCGCCTCATCCAGCCGGCGCAGCTCCAGGAGCGCGAGCGCGAACTTGTTGGACACCGACTCGTACTTGTCGCCCACCAGCTTGTGCGCCCGCGCGTACTCCTCCGCCGCGGCCTTCACGCGGTTGCGCTCGCGCAGCACTTCGCCCAGGTGCGCGAACTTGCGCGCGGGGACTTCGGTCACCTCGGAGAAGCCGCCGAAGGAGATTTCGCGCCCCTTCTTCTCGCTGTCCTTCCGCGCGCCCTTGGCGTCCTCCTTGAGCACCACGCGGTCGTCGCGCGGCACCAGCTCCTGCGGGAAGGGCTGCTTCTTCACGTAGGACAGCCAGGTCTTCTCGAAGAGGGGGAAGGGCATGCCCGTCGCCGCCTCCACCGCCTTCTTGTCCGGCTGGCCCGCCTTCAGCTCCTGCAAGAGGGTGCGCAGGCCCGCGGTGCCCTGGGTGCCGTGGATGTAGTCGATGGCGTAGAACACCTCCGCGAACGCGGTGGCCGCGTCCTCCGCCGTGGGCAGCATGGCGATGGAGGGGTGCATCTTCTCGAAGGGGATGAGCTTGTCCTCCTTCACGCGCTTGCCCAGCAGTGCCTGCGTGGACGGCGTCATGGCCAGGCCGCCCTTGCCGCGCCAGCGCGACTCCAGGAACTTGGCCAGGCCTTCGTGCAGCCAGATGGGCACGGTGTTGTGGGACAGCTGGCTGACCACCAGGTGCACGTACTCGTGCGCCAGCGTGTCCTGCCAGTCGTAGCCCTGCGCCACGGCCTTGGGGCTCGTGACCATCAGCTTGTTGAACTTGCAGATGGCGATGGTGCCCGTGGTGCGGATCTGCTTCTCCGTCAGCGTGCTGACGCGGGACAGCTCGCGCGCGTTGTTCACCACCTCCACGCGCACCTTGCCCGGCGGCGTCCAGCCCAGGTCCTCCGCGAGCGCCCGGTGGATGGCCTCCAGCGTCTCCAGCGCGTAGGGCACCAGGATCTCCTCCTTGCCCTTCGGGTAGAAGAAGATGAAGTGCTCGCTCTCCGCGCGCTGGTGGTCCTTGACGATGGCGCGCGTGTCCTTGGCGAGCCGCAGGTAGCTGCCCGGCTTGTCCTCGATGTTGGCGCCTTCCAGCAGCGTCACCGCCTCGTCGTACTGGCCCTCCTCGAAGGCCACGCGCCCCTGGAAGTACTTCAGGGGCTCCATCTCGGAGGGCACGCGCTTCTCGACCTCGGCGAGCTCGCGGCGGGCGCTTCCCACGTCCCAGTCGTCCAGCGACTGCTCCACCTTGCCCAGCCGCTGCTTCACCTCTTCCTTGAGGGCCGCGTCGGGCGGCTGCGCGAAGGCCGTGGGGACGGCGAGGACGAGGGCGCACAGGACGCCCAGGCAAGGAATGGTCGCGTGCGTGCGGCGGCTCACTTCACCAGCTCCTCGTAGTAGCGCTTCACCTGCTCGCGGTACTTCTCCGGCGCGCCCTGCTTCATCGCGTCCAGCAGGTCCTTGCGGAACTCGCGAGGCGCCTGGAACGCGTCCTCGTCCGGCAGCTCCACCTTGTCCTGCGGGTTGCGGCCGTTGCCCTCCTGGCGGCGGCCGGAGCCCATGGGCATGGGCAGCCCGCGGCCGCCCTTGCGGCCCTGCTGGCTCTGCTGCATCTGCTGCTGGAAGCGCTTGAGGCCTTCCATGGCGGCCTGCTGTTCACCGTAGCCGCGGCCCGGGTCCTTGCCCTGCATGCGCTGGGACGCCTCGCCCATGCGCTGGCCAATCTCATCCATCTGCTGGCCGGCCTCTTCTCCGAACAGCGGCGCCGTCTGCTCCATGTCCTCCATCTGCTGGCGCAGGCCCTGCGCGCGCTGCTCCAGCTGCTGCTGGCGCTGGCCCAGCTGCTGGAGCTGCTGCTTCTCCTGCTGCGACAGCTGCGAGCCCGGCGGCGGGAAGAGGTTCTGCAGCTGCTGGCTCACGTCCGCCACGTCGCGCGCGTCCTTCTTGAGCTGCTCCGCGAGCTTCGCGGACTGCTGGCGCACCTCCGGCGGGTTGCCGAACATCTCGTCCAGCTGACGCTGCTGCTCGCCCATGCTGGACAGCTGGCGCGCGGCGTCCTCGGCGCGCGCGGCGGACTCCGCGGCCAGGTCGAAGTCGTCCACCTTGAGCGCGTTCTCCGCGTTGCGCAGCTCGGACTGGGCCTCCTCCAGCGGGCGGGCCGCGCGGCTGTTGAGCCGGCCCGGGTCGAGCTTCTGGTAGTCGTCCTGCACCTGCTTCAGCTTGCGGTTGAGCTCGTCCTTGAGGGCCTGGCCCTTCTCCTTGAGCCGCTCGCGGTTCTGGCCGCGGGCCTGGTCGCGCAGGGCGCGCGTCTGCTCGGCGACCTTCTGCTGCTCGTCCATGGTGCCCTGCAGGTCGTCCATGAACTTGCCGAACTTCTCCGCCAGCTCCGGGTACTGCTCCGCGCCGAAGTCCTCCTGGGACTTGTCCATGGACAAGAGCATCTCGTCCATCTGCATGCCCAGCTCCTGGAGCTTCGCCAGGGCCTCGTCCGCCTTGCCCTCCTGCATCAGGCGCTCGACCTCATCCATGGCGCCCTGCATGTCCTCCTGCTGCATCATCTCCGACAGCGCCTCCGCGTTGAGGTGCTCGTCGCGGATGCCCTTGCGCAGCTCGGCCATGCGCTGCATCAGCTCCTGGATGCGCGACTTGAGCTGTTGGAGCTGCTGCATCACCTGCTCGCGCGCGGCCTCGTCCGGGTTGGCCTTGTACTGTTCGATGAGGCGCGACAGGTCGCGGCGCTCGTTGACCAGCTGCTTCGTCAGCTCCTGGAGCGCCTCCAGCTTCTGCCGGTCCAGGAGCGACTCCAGGTAGAGGATGTCGCGCTCCAGGCCCTCGATTTCGTCCTCCACCACGGCGGTGAGCCGGGTGCCGGTGCCCCAGTCCTCGCCGCGCGCGCGCTGGGTGCGCAGGTACAGGCGGCGGAAGTCGGCGGTGGTGCCCACGCTGCGCTTGAGCTCCCCGCCGATGTTCAGCAGCGCGGAGACGATCTCCTTGGGCACGTCCTTCTCCCGGGACAGCTCGGAGCCTTGCGCGCGGAAGTCGTCCGCCAGCTGCTGGCCGCTCGAGTCCACGGACTTCGCGGTCTCCACCGCGGCCGCGTCCTTCTGCTTCGCGCGGTCCGGGCCCTCCAGGCGGTCCGCCAGGTGGTCCACGAGGCGGCCCCACAGGACCTCGGCCTTCTCCAGGGCGGCGCGGCGGTGCTCGGCGGCGCTGTAGACGCGCAGGGTCTGCGTGCGGCTGACGCCCTTCTTGGGGCCCTCCACCGCGTCGTTGTCCTTCGCCTCCACGTAGTAGGTGATGCGGTCGCCGGGGGCGGGCTTGAGCGGGCCCAGGTCCCAGTTGAAGGTGCCCCGGCTGCGGCGGCTGTCCTCGCGCGGCAGGTTCACGCGCGTCTCCTGCTTCGCGCCGGGCATGCGGTACACCAGCGACAGTCCGGACATGCCGTAGTCGTCGGTGGCCTCGTACTTGAGCGTCACCGTCTGGCCGGGGTCGACTTCAATCTCCGTGGACGGCGTGAGCAGCGTCACCTGGGGCGCCTTGTCCGCCTCCACGGTGAGCGGGATGTCCGGGCCCACCGCGAGCGGCTTCGCGCGCGCGCCGTAGAAGACGAAGTGGTAGTGGCCGCCCTGCTTCGCCACGAAGCTGCCGGTGAGCTCGCGGCCGCCGGTGACGGTGAGGGGCAGCGTCTGGTCGTTGACCACCACCTCCGCGCGCTCGATGGGGCGGTCCGAGCGCGTCTTCAGCACGACCTCGGTGCCGGCGGGCGCGCTGACCTCGCCGTTGGTGCCGGGCACGGTGCGCGGCGCGAGGCCGGTGTACGCGGGGTAGCGGTAGGTCAGCTCGATGTCGCCGGTGATGGGCTCCGCCTGCGCGGCGGTCTCCGGGCGCGCGGCCTGCTCGCGCAGGTGCTTCCAGCCCGCGGCCCAGCGGCCACCCACGAAGAACATCAGCACCGCGAGCAGGAGCACCCCGCCGCCGCACGCCATGGCCACGCGGCGCAGCGGCTGGCGGTCCACCACGAGTCCGGGGTCCACCGTGCGGGCGCGCTCGTCCATCTGCCGGAGGAACGCGTCGGCGAGTTGAGGGGACCAGCCGGCTTCTTCACGGCGCTCACGCGACAGCTCCACCGCGGCGAGCACGTCCAGCGACAGCTCCGGGCGGCGCTGGCCCACGAGCCGGGCGGTGCGAGCGTCGTCGCCCACCTGCCGGTGCGCGAGCACCACGCCAAAGACGTACGCCACCGCCGCGCCCACGGGCAGGGCGAGCCACAGGAGGCTCCGGGCGAGCCCCGGCACGACGCGGCCCAGGAGGCCTGTGGCGAACAGGAGCACGAGGGCCGCGACGGCGCCCAGCAGCAGGCCCTGGGCCCAGAGCTGGCGGCGCTGGCGGGCACGCACCTGGGCGAGCAGCTCCGCCACGCCTCCGGAG
>NZ_RAVY01000340.1:0-4862 GCF_003611625.1 Corallococcus sp. CA054B | reverse complement strand
AACCATGACGACCCGTACCACCCCTTCACTGGAAGCCGCCCCCTCCACCGAAGCCCCCGCCGTCGCGAAGCCCGCGAAGCGCTCCCGCGCCAGGCAGGTGCTGCCCATCCTCGTGGGCGTGGCGGTGCTGGGCGGTGGTGCGCGCTTCCTCCTCACCCACGGTCACGAGTCCACCGACGACGCCCAGGTGGAGGGCCGCATCGCCAACGTGTCGCCGCGCGTGGCCGGTCAGGTGGCCCGCGTGCTGGTGCAGGACAACCAGACGGTGAAGGCCGGCGACGTGGTGGTGGAGCTGGACCACGCGGACCTGGACGCGCGCCTGGAGGTCGCTCGCGCGGACGTGATGAGCGCGGAGGCCCAGCTGTCCAACGCCCAGGCCCAGCTCACCCTCACGGAGGCCAACGCGGGCGCCAACCTGCGCCAGGCCCGCGCCGGCGTCACCCAGGCCTCCAGCGGCATCAGCTCCTCCAAGGCCGCGTTGGATCAGGCCCGCGCGGACGTGACCGCGTCCGAGGCGCGCTTCAAGCTGGCGGAGACGGACCTGGGCCGCATCAAGCAGCTGCGCGAGCAGGGCGCCGTGGCCCAGGCGGATCTGGACGCGCGTCAGGCCTCGTATGATCAGGCCAGGGCCGCGCTGGACCAGTCCCGCGCGCGGCTGACCTCCACCGAGGCCGGCATCCAGAGCTCCTCCGGTGGCCTGGAGGCCGCGCAGGGCAAGCTCAGCGCCGCGGAGACGGCGCCCGTGCAGGTGCAGGCCGCGCAGGCCGCGCTGAAGCTCGCGGAGGCCCGGCTCAAGCAGACGCACGGCGCGCTGACGCTCGCGGAGCTCGCCGTGTCCTACGCGCAGGTGCGCGCCCCGGTGGACGGCGTGATCAGCCGCCGCACCGTGGAGGTGGGGCAGATGGTGGGCCCGGAGCGACCGCTGATGGCCGTGGTTCCGCAGAACGACATCTGGATCGTCGCCAACTTCAAGGAGGACCAGGTCGGTGAGATGCGCCCGGGCCAGCCGGTGGAGCTGGAGGTGGACGCCTTCGGCAGCCACTCGTTCAAGGGCCACGTGGACAGCCTCGCGGGCGCCAGCGGCGCGCGCTTCGCCCTGCTGCCGCCGGACAACGCGTCCGGCAACTTCGTGAAGGTCGTGCAGCGCATCCCCGTGCTCATCCGCTTCGATGGGGACCTGAAGGACCTGCCCATCAAGCCCGGCATGAGCGCCTACGTCACCGTGGATACCAGCGCGAAGCCCGTGCAGCAGAAGACCGCGGCGGTGGATACCCGGAAGGCGGAGTAACCCCTCGTGGACGCACGCAGAGACGTCATCCAAGGTTCCAAGACGGGCATCACCATCGCGGCCATGGCCGCGGCGCTGATGTCCGTGCTGGACATCTCCATCGTCAACGTGGCCCTGAGCGACATCCGCGCGAGCTTCGGCACGCCGTTGGATCAGATCGCCTGGGTGTCCACGGGCTACATGATGGCCAACGTGGTGGTCATCCCGATGACGGGCTGGCTGCAGCGCCGCTTTGGCTACCGGAAGTACTTCACCTTCTCCGTCATCCTCTTCACGGTGGCCAGCGTGCTGTGCGGCCTGTCGTGGAACCTGACGTCACTGGTGGCCTTCCGCATCCTCCAGGGCATGGGCGGCGGCGCCATCATCCCCACGTCCCAGGCCATCCTCTTCGCCCGCTACCCGCGCGAGGAGCACGGCATGGCGGGCGCCCTCTTCGGCCTGGGCGCCGTGACGGGCCCGCTGCTGGGGCCCACCGTGGGCGGCCTGCTCATCGAAGCGGCCAGCTGGCACTGGATCTTCCTCATCAACGTGCCGGTGGGCATCTTCGCCGCGTACATGGCGTGGCGCTACATCGAACAGCCCCACTTCGAACCGTCCACGGAGAAGGTGGACAGAAACGGCATCGCGCTGCTCGCCGTGGGCATGGCCTGCCTCCAGTACGTGCTGGAGGAGGGCAACCGCGAGGACTGGTTCGACAGCCGGCTGATTACCCTCCTGGCCGTCATCGCGGGCATCGCGCTCATCACCTTCGTCGTTCACGAGCTGGAGACACCCAGTCCCGTGGTGGACCTGCGCGTGTTCGGCAACCGAAGTTACTCCGCGGCCACGGGGGTGAACTTCCTGGTGGGCACGGCGCTGTTCTCCGGCTCGTTCCTCTTCAGCCTCTTCTGCGGCTCCGTGATGCGCTACGAGGCGTTGGACATCGGGCTCATCTTCCTCAAGGGCAGCGCCATCCAGATTCTGCTGATGCCGCTCATCGGCAAGTTCGGAGGCAAGGTGGATGGCCGGTACCTGATTGGCTTCGGCATCCTGGGCATGAGCCTGTCGCTATGGACCAACGGCCACCTGGCCACGCGCGTGGATGAAATCACCCTCATCACGCCGGTGTTCATCCGCGCCTGCTCGCTGGGCTTCATCTTCGTGCCGCTGTCGGTGATGGCGCTCAGCAACCTGCGTCCGGAGCAGCGAGGCAACGCGGCGGGCCTCTTCAACCTCACCCGCGAGCTGGGCGGCTCCATTGGCACCGCGTGGATGAGCAGCGCGCTCAGCCGCTCCACCCAGGCCAACGTCACCGCCATCACCTCGCACGTGGACGTCTACGGGCAGGTGGCGCAGGAGCAGGTCGCCTCCATGACCGGCGCCATGGCGGCCAAGGGCGTGCTCAACCCCACGGGCGCCGCCTACGGCCTGTTGAGTCAGCGCATCAATGCCCAGGCGCTGGTGCGGGCCTTCAACGCGAACTTCCTCATCCTCGCCGCGCTGTTCGTCTGCGCCCTCGTCCTGGTGGTCATGCTCCAGAAGGCGGACCCCAACGTGAAGGTGGAAGGCGCGCACTAGCAGCCCCGGCCGCTGAAACGACAAAGCGCGGGTCCCGATGCGCCGGGGGCCCGCGCTTCTTCGTTTCAGGCGCTACGGAAGACGACTACCGGCGCCACTTCTGCGCGGCGGTGCCGTTGCACTCCCAGAGCTGCAGCGGGGTGCCGCTGGCGGAGTTGCCGCCCGTCACGTCCACGCACTTGTTGGCCTGGGGGTTCACCAGGTCACCGGCGCCGGAGAGGATGAACTGCTGCGCGGGGTTGCCGTTGCAGCTCACCAGCTGGATGGCCGTGCCGTTGGCGCTGGAGCCCCAGGCCACGTCCATGCACTTGCCGAACGCGCGCACGGTGCCGTCCGACATGAAGGTCCACCGCTGCGCGTTGGTGCCGTTGCAGTCCCACAGCTGCAGGCGGGTGCCGTCGTTGGTGTTGGAGTTCGGCACGTCGATGCACTTGTGCGCCAGGCCGATGATGGGGCCGCCGGAGCCGCCACCGCCCGTGGTGGTGAGCGACAGGCCGTAGGCGTTCAGGATGGGGAGGAGCGGCTGGAAGACGGTGTTGCCGCCCGTCGAGCAGTTGCCGCCAGCGCCGGACGTCACGCCCTGCGCCTGGTTGCCGGACAGCCACGAGCCGCCGGAGTCACCGCCCTCCGCGCACGCGCTGGACGCCGTGAGGCCGTACACCGGGCCCGCGGAGTAGTTCACCGTGACGTTCTTCCCCGTGATGACGCCGCAGCGCCAGCCGGTGGTGGAGCCCGAGCGACAGACGGACGCGTTGACGCCCGCCTCTTGCGAGCCCTGCACCAGCACGTTGCCGCCCGCGTAGTTGTTCACCCACGGCTGCGACCCCCACGAGCCGTTGGTGCGCACCCAGGCGTAGTCGTTGCCGGGCCAGCTGGCCGCCACCACCGTGCCCTGCGCCACGCCGTTGAAGCCGCTGGTGCCCGTGCCCGGACCGCCACAGTGGCCCGCCGTCACGAAGCCGCCCGCCACCGGGAAGCCGATGGAGCAGCGCGAGCCGCCCGGGTAGTACGCGTCACCGCCGCGCAGGTCGTACACCGGCTTGAACTCCTCGCGCGACGGCACCGTCCGCACCGCGGCGTGCTTCACACCCGCCTTCGCGACGAAGTCCGTGCCGCCCGTCAGCGCGGAGTCCTGCGTCAGCACCACCACGCTGTTCGTCATCACGTCCACGTACCAGGCGTGCACGGCGCGGCCCGCCATCCCGCTGTCGCGGTCCAACTGGGCCTTCACCGCCTCCAGCTCCGCCTGCGTGTACTTCACCTTCCGCGGCACCGCCCCCGCGCGGCGCACCGCGTCCGCGTCCGCGTCCGTCGTCACGCCCACCACCAGCGCGCTGCCGTCCGCGTTCATCCACGCGCCGCCAAAGCGCTCGCCCAACTGCGCGCGCAGGTTGCCTTCCACGCGCACCGCCGCGGCCTCCGACGCCAGCCGCTGCTTCGCGCCGTCCGCCGTCAGGCCCAGGTCCCGCTGCATCGCGGAGAGCAGGTCGGGCGACACGTCGTGCGCCAGCGCCGCTTCCGCGGGGGACGGCGCCGCCATCGCCATCGAGGGAATGACGCTCAACGTGGCGCCAGCGAACAGCGCCGTCGCGGTGGAGAACAGCCCGGAGGTCCGCTTCATCGGGGTCCTGCCTTTCGTGCTGCGGGGAAGCCCGGAGCGAAACCCGACTGAGCCGCGAAGGTCAAACAATTCAAGAATTAGTTAAATTCTCTGACATTTTTGTGTGGCCGAAGAAAGTCACAGGAAGCAAGAAGGCCCGGTGCGTCATGAGACGCACCGGGCCCTTGGAACTTGCTTCGGTGTCGAGCGGAAGTCAGCGCTTCGCGCGCGGGGCCAGCGCGCGGGCGGGGGCCCGGCGACGGCGCAGCGCGACAGCGCCCAGCATCAACAGGGCACCGGCGAAGGGCAGGGTGCCGGACGTGCCGGACGCGCTGCAGCCCCCCGCCATGGCGTCGGACGAGTCCGGCAGGCCATTGGGGTTGTTGGACACGGGCGTGGGGGTGGGGACGGACGGGG